>NZ_JAPCIQ010000022.1:0-56996 GCF_027707405.1 Aeromonas sp. QDB68
AACCAGCGGGGCTGACGCCCCGGCGAAATTCCCCTCCCACCTACGTCGGAGGGAGTCCCCTTTCGCATTTAAGATGGTAGCCGTGGTAGTCGAGGCCGGAGCGGTTCTCCACCGGCGGCGTCACCCAGATGGCGGTGAAGCCGAGATCCTTGATGTAGTCGAGCTTGGCGATCAAACCCTTGAAGTCGCCACGCCACTGGGGATCCCCCGCCTTGTAGCGATCCCGGTTATGGTAGTTGTTGCCGGCATCGCCGTCATAGAAGCGGGCCGTCAGCAGGAAGTAGATGCTCTCGGCGCGAAAATCGCCGCTCGCCACCCCCTGCTCGCCGATACGGTACTCGAAGCGCTGCTCCCGCTGGTTGCCGCTCTCGTCCACCGCGAGGGTGCGGATCACCAGGTCCGTGCCGCTCCCCTTGTCGTTCGCCACCAGGGGCTGGCCTGCATAACAGGCCGACGCCGTGGTGGGCTGGCTGCCGTCCGTGGTGAAATGCACGGCGGGGGCGGCGTCCTGATCGTCGCTCACTCCCAGGGTGATGGACTGGCTGTCCACATAACTCCCCGGCGCCGGGGTAGCGGTCACCGTGGGGGCCTGCACATCTGCCCCCGCCAGGGTCTCGAGTTCAACGACCTTGCGCTGGCTGTCAAAGCAGATGCGATAGCGGGTGTTGGCGCTGACCAGGTAATCCTGGGCAGGATAGGCCTCGGTCCAGTCCCCCTTGTGGTCAATCTTGAAGCGGGGGTTGCTGCTGCCAAACGCCTGCTCGGTGCAGAAGGTGGTGCCATCCTCGGTTGTCATGGGGGTGAGACCCCAGTTATTGGGGGTACCGCGGAAGTACCAGCTGTCGCCGCTCTGTCCGGCGGCCACCACCACGCTCACGCTGCTGCTGCCCTTGGCCCCCTGATCGTCGGTGACCGTGAGGCCATAGGTGAAGGTGCCCGTCTGTGCCGTGTTGACGACCATGCTCTCCGTGGTCTCGCCGCTGCTCCACAGATAGCTCGCTATCTGACCGTCGGGATCCGTGGAGTCACTGCCGCTCAGGGTGAGCGCCGCACCCTGGGCCACGTTCACCGTGCCCCCCGGGGTGATGACCGCAAGCGGCGGCTGGTTGTCATCCCCAAGCGGCACGATGCTGTAGGCCAGGGTCTGGTCATTGACCTGGATGCGCACCGTGCCGGTGCCGTTCCAGAAGATGTCGCCGTCGCCGTTGCTGTCCCCGAAGTTGATGGCCCAGTCGCCGGCCTGATCAAACTTCAGGCGCTGGCTCGCCTTGCCATCCATGTAGGCCTCGGCCTGCCACAGGTGATCCCCTATCAGGGTCATGGGGAGGCTGGCCCAGCCGTTGAAGGTGCCGCGCACATTGAGCTGCGGCAGAGTGCTTGCAAACCCCGAGGCCTCGCAACTGGCGACCGCCGTCGTGCTCACCGCCTGGGTCGTGGCGTTGATGCGGATCTGGTACGCCGTGTTGGCATTGACCCCGTAGTCGGCCGCCGGGTAGCTCTGCTGCCAGTTGCCGTACCTGTCTATCTTGAAGCGCGGCCCGCCACTGGCGTCGCCGCTCACGAAGCGCTGGCAGGTTTCAAAATTGACGCCGTCGGTCGACGCCATGGCGGTCGCCGCCCATCCATTTGCGGTGCCCCGGAAGAACCACTCCGCCGCCATCCCGGGCGGCGTGATCATGGTCCCCAACATTCCGGCCACGAGTATCCATCTAGCCATTGATAGTCCTTTGTTTTTCATTGTGTTGTGTGTGATGCCGGTGTGCCCCGGCATTCCCCCATCCGCGACGTCCCGCCTTCAGATGAGCCCGACCAGTCTAGAAGTCGCCGTGGTCGATTCGTGGCCATAAGGTGCGAAATGTGACCGCCATAGACCAGGAAATAAGCTGTATGTGATTGATAGCGCTTTCATTTCTGGGCATGGGGTCGAACTTCCCAGGATAGAGAGGCGCTCCCCGTGACGGCCGTATCGGGGGGTAGGATCAGCGCTCTGCACGGCGCCGTTGCCATTGGGGGCTCTTGCCGCCATGATGCAGGGCCGCCCTTGCCATCCCGGGCACCGGGCGGCTCATTCAAGGAGAGACGATGAGACCATCGGATTATGGGAGGCTGCTGGCGCTGGCCGCCATCTGGGGCGCCAGCTTCCTGTTCATGCGCATCGCGGCGCCGGCGTTCGGCTCCATCAACACCACCTTCCTGCGGGTCTTCTTCGCCCTCGTCGGGCTCGCCGCCATGCTCCTGCTGCTGCGCACCCCCATGCAGTTTCACGGCAAGCTGAAAGCCATCATGGTGCTCGGCATCATCAACTCCGGCGTGCCCTTCCTGATGTACGCCGTGGCGGCCCTCTGGCTGCCCGCCGGCTACTCGGCCATCCTCAACGCCACCACGCCGCTGATGGGGGCCCTCATTGGCTTCTCCTTCTTTCACGAGGAGCTGACCTTGCGCAAGTGGGCCGGGGTCATGCTGGGGCTGGTGGGCATCGGGCTCATCACCACCACGGGGGAGGTCGACCTGAGCGGTCAGCTCGCCATCGGGGTGCTGGCCTGCCTCATCGCCACCGCCTGCTACGGCTGCGCTGGCTTCCTGACGAGGCGCTGGATCACCGAGCGGGGCGGACTGGACGCGAAGCTGGTGGCCTTCGGCAGCCAGATCGGGGCCGTCCTCTTCCTGCTCCCCTTCTTCGGCTACAGCCTGACGAGCGGGCCCGCCGTCGACTGGGCCCAGCCTGGGGTCTGGGCCAGCGTGCTGGCGGTCGGGCTCCTCTGCACCGCCTTCGCCTATCTGCTCTATTTCAGGCTGATCGCCGACATCGGGCCCCTGCGCTCCCTCACGGTCACCTTCCTCATCCCGCCGTTCGGCATCCTCTGGGGCTATCTGGTGCTTGGCGAAACCCTCACCGGCGGCTTCGTGCTCGGCGGCGCCGTGGTCTGCCTCGCGGTCTGGCTGGTGACCAGCCACGCCAAGCCGGCCAGGGCGCAGGAGTAGGGCAAAGCCTCATCTGTCGGGCCCCATGGCTCGGCAGATGGGCACAACTGGGGTAAGATGGCCCCCATCGTTTCTCCCGCCCCGGCGGACACCACAGCAGGGCCAGCCTTGAATCAGCTCAACCAATCCAGCCAGAACAAGCAGCAGATCTTTACCGTCACCCGCCTCAACAGCGCCGTGCGCATGATCCTGGAGCAGGATCTGGGGCTGGTGTGGCTGACCGGGGAGCTCTCCAACCTCGCGATGCCAAGCTCGGGCCACTGGTACTTCTCCTTGAAGGACATGTCGGCCCAGGTGCGCTGCGCCATGTTCAAGGGCAACAACCGCCGGGTGCCGTTCCGCCCCCAGGACGGCATGCAGGTGCTGGTGCAGGCCCGGGTCTCCCTCTATGAGCCCCGGGGCGACTATCAGCTCATCATCGAGTCGATGCAACCCGCCGGGGACGGCATGCTGGCCCTGCGCTTCGAGGAGCTCAAGCGCCGCCTCGGGGCCGAGGGGCTGTTCGACGAGGGGGCCAAGCGCCCCCTGCCCCGCGAGCCCCGCGCCGTGGGTCTGGTCACCTCGGCCACCGGCGCCGCCCTGCACGACATGCTGACCGTCTTGCGCCGCCGCGCCCCGGACTTGCCCGTCTTCATCTACCCGACCCTGGTGCAGGGCAGCGCCGCCACCGCCCAGATCGTCTCGGCGATCATGCTTGCCAACCGGCGCGCCGAGGTGGATGTGCTCATCGTCGGGCGCGGCGGCGGGTCACTGGAGGATCTCTGGTGCTTCAACGAGGAGGCGGTGGCCCGTGCCATCCACGGCTCCGCCATCCCCGTGGTGAGCGCCGTGGGTCACGAGGTTGACGTCACCATCAGCGACTTTGCCGCTGACTTGCGCGCCCCCACCCCCTCCGCCGCCGCCGAGCTGGTGGCGCCGGACAGGAGTGCCCGCGCCCAGCGCCTCGTGCACCTGCGCCAGCGGCTCACCCAGGCCATGAACCGCCACCAGACCGCCGCCCGCCACGGCTTCGCCCTGCTGCAAAAGCGGCTCGACCACCAGGATCCCAAGCGCCGGCTGGAGCAGCAGTCCCAGCGCCTCGACGAGCTGTCCGCCCGCCTGCAGCAACTGCTGGCAAGCCGCCTGCATCAGGGGGAGCGACGCCTGGCCAATCTTGAGCTGCGCCTGCAGGCCAAAAGCCCCGAGAAGCTGCTGGCCGCCGGCAAGCGCCGCCACCAGCTCGCGGAGGAGCGGCTCCATGCCCTGATTGCCCGGCGCCAGGATGTGGCCGGACACCGCCTCGCCATGCTGAGCGCACGCCTCGACGGGGTCAGCCCGCTGGCCACCCTGGGACGCGGCTACGCCATCGTACGCACCCCGACCGGCGAGGTGATCAGCCGCGCCGCTCAGGTGAACGTCGGCCAGCCCCTGGTCACCACCCTGGCCGAGGGCCAGCTGCGGGTGCGCGTGGAAGAGGTGCACAACCCCTAACCCAGCGGGGGCACTCATGGCGCCCCCGCTGCACTGCACTTCACCTCCCTCTCCCACCCTCTACACCAAGGTGGGGTGTACCGCCGCCCGGTTGCCGGATGACCCGGCGCCCCCCTGCTCCCCCGCCAGCGGGTTGCGTTGCACGTATTCAAACAGCCCGGCCTGCAGATTGACGTTCCAGAAGCGTCCCGCCAGGGTGAGCTCAAGGCGCTCCTGACCGAGCTCGGCCAGTCCGTGCGCCTGCCAGCGCTCGAACAGCGGCAGCAAATGGGCCCGCAGCGGCGCAGGCAGGCACGTCAGATCCAGCCAGCCCGCGTCCAGGCCTCCCCGCAGCAGACCGTCGATGCGCACATCGGGGGTCTGCCCCATCACCATGCCTGGGGGGCGTCGCCCTTCGGCCAGCGCCTCGTGCCAGGCGGCCAGATCCCGCCCCTGCATCAGGCCGTGGCCGTGAATGTTGCCCCCCGCCCCCGCCCCGAAGGGAAGGATCTCGGCGCCGCACTTCGCCATCTGGTTGTAACGGCTGCGCTCGGCGGGGGTGCGCCGCCAGTGGCTGCAGGAGAGGCGCTGCCAGCCTCCCGCCTCCAGCGTTTGGGCGCCCTGGGCATACATGGCAGCCCGCTGCGGGCCATCGGCGGCCCAGCCCAATGTCCCCTTCTCCCCGGCGCGGGCCAGGTTGGTGCCCGCCATGGCGATGAGCTGGTAGAGATCCACCCCGTGCACGCCGCTCGCCATCACGTCCGCAACGTCCTGGCGCCACACGAAGTCGTCCTGGCCGGGCAGACCGAAGATGAGATCCGCCGCGATGACGGCCTCGTCGTGGCGGGTCAACGCCCCTAGCCGGGCCAACAGGGTCTCCCTGTCGTCGAAGCGGGCCGCCTGCTGGCGCACGCGAGTATCAAAGCTCTGCACCCCGAACGAGAAGCGGTTGAAGCCCCCCGCCAGCGCGGTCTCCCACTTGGCGTCATCGAAACCGTTGAGGCGCCCCTCCAGGGTCAGCTCCACATCCGAAGTCAGGGGGAAGCGACCAATGGCATTGGCCAGCAGAGCCAGATCGCCCGCCGCCATGTCGGTGGGCGTGCCCCCGCCCACATAGACGGCGGAGAAGGACTGGCTCTGCACCAAGGGGGTCTTGGCCGCCCTGGTCAGCTGCTCGCAGAGGGCCGCCATATAGCGGCTCATGCGCGCCGGATTGGCGCCATTTTCGAAGAAGTTGCAGAAGCTGCAGCGCTTGCGGCAAACGGGACGTGGATGTAGAGCGCCCGCGCCTCGGCCTGGCTCGGTTGCTGCCACCAAGCCTGCCAGCCCGCCTCGTCGAGCATCAGGGGCCCGGCACCGCCGCGGCTGGCGTGGGCTGAGGTCTTGGCGGTGAAGGCGAATGCGAGGGGATCCGGGGTCGCAAGACCCGTCATGGTCGGGGTAAACAGGGGGGTCATCACTGTGGCTACCATCTGCAAATAATGCAAATGATAACCAATATCAACAAAGCCACCCTTGTGCTGGATCAAGTTCTGGACCTGGGTGCTCAGCCAGGATTCTCAGGAGCGGAGGAGGTTCAACGCCGTCGAAGCGGGTGCGGAAACAGCGGGATGAATAGAAGAAAGGGAAGGACAATGCTGGAGGAGGAAGAGAGCCACTCCCCGGCAGGAGAGTGGTATCACACACGCAGTCGGACATCAGAGACAGCCTCGTCATGCCGACGCAGGGACAAAATGGCTCAGCCGTTGTCGATGACGATGGCGACCCGGCGATTCTCCGCTCGTCCGGCGGCGGTGCCGTTGTCGGCGATGGGCGCCGCTTCACCCCGGCCGCGGATGTCCAGGTTCGCAGGTGGCATGCCCACCGACATCAGGACATCGGCCACGGAGCGGGCCCGTTTGAGCGAGAGCTGCTCGTTGTAGCTCGCCTCCCCGTTGGAGTCGGTGTGGCCGTCCACCCTGGCCCGGTTCAGACCGACGCCGATGAGGGTCTTGCCAAGACGCTCCACCACCAGGCGGGTCTGGGGAGTGAGGGCCCCGACATTGTTGGCAAACAGCACCTTGTTGGAGATATCCAGGGTCCAGCCCTCATCGGTCAGCTGAAATCCCTGCTCCCTGAGGGTGGCGATCTGCTCCGCCGTGAGCCCCTGGGGCGCACTCTGACACCCGGCCAGCACTCCCAGCAGCAGCGCAACAAGCCCGATTTTTAGCGCCTTCAAAATGATCATTGTTATGGTCCTTTCACTATGTCCGGTTCAACTTCACGTGGTTCTCCTGTGTGCTTCTTCCTCCTTACGTTGTCGTTTGGCTTGATACATGGCGTCGTCGGCGAACTGCAACAGGGCCTCCGCCGTCTCCCCCTGCTCGGGGTAGAGGGCGGCGCCGATGCTGATGCCCACCCCGAGGTGGCGGCCGTCGCTCAATACCACAGGGGTGCTCATCCCCTGCTGGATCCGCGTCATCACCTCGTGCACCTCGTGCTCGTCCCGGATCGGGGCGAGCAGGATGACAAACTCGTCGCCCCCGAGGCGGCACACCAGATCCAGCGGTCTGAGCTGGTGCTGCACCCGCCGCGCCAGAGCGATCAACACCTCGTCGCCTACCCCGTGGCCCAGGGTGTCGTTGATCTGCTTGAAGCGATCACAGTCGAGGTAGAGCAGGGCGAAGCGCTCCTGATCCCCCTGGATGGCCTGCCCCAGCCGCGCCTCGAACAGAGCCCGGTTGGGCAGGCCGGTGAGGGCGTCGTGGGTGGCCCGGTGCAGCAGGCTGGCATTTTCCCGCTTCTGGTGGGCCTGCCAGGCCTCCAGCTCGTCGAGCAGGGTGTTGAAGTCCTCCCCGAGCGCGTGCAGCTCGGCGATGTTGGCCGCCGGCACCCGCTGCTTGAGGGCGCGCTGGCGACTGACACTGTAGGCGACCTCGGCCAGGGCCTTGAGGGGCGCCGTGATGGAGCGCTGCATGCGGCGCGCCACGTGGAGAGCCCCGAGGATGCTGAGCAACAGGCACACCAGGGTCGCCAGCAGGGTCTGCAGCAGGAAGTGCAGCAGATATTGTCCGTGCCCCACCAGGTGCACCCGGGCTATCTCCCGGCTCTCCCGCACCATGGCCACTTCCACCGGCCCCGGCAGGATCAGGCGGGCCAGGTGCTGCTCCAGGGTAGTCCAGGGGGTGGTGATGGCACGGCGCCAGCTTGCCAGCACCTGGCCATCGGGCAGCACTATGCTGGCGCTCGCGATATCCTCCCGGGAGGTGATGGTCTCCAGGGCATCTTTCGCCGCCTCCTCGTCATCGAACACCACGGCGGCCTCTGAGGTGTAGCTGATGGCGCGGGCCACCAGCTCGAGGTTGTGATCCGCATAGAGGCGCAGCGCCAGCAGCGCCGTGATGGTCAGGAACAGGCCCGCCATGCAGACGGCGGTCAGGGAGATCATCATGTGGGTGCGGCCCAGGCTCTGTCGCAGGGTGAGCCTGGGGCTTGCGGGTGCAGTCGTCATCGTGCGCCCTCGTCAGCCTTGGCGAGCTTCAGCACGGCCGGGTGCACCCGCACGCCGCTGCGGGCGAGCGCATCCAGGTTGACCCGAAAGCGGACCCGATCCGTGTCCGGCTGAAGGCAGAAGACAGCGTCGGCGATGCACTCCCTGCTCTGTTCGCTGATGCTGAGGATAGCGTGCCCCTGCAGTCGCTCGAACAGGGGGAGACGCCGCTCCGGGGCCAGCACCCCCAGATAGATCACATCGCAGCGCTGGATCAGTGCCTCGTCGTCGAGCCCGTAGCGATGCACGTCCACCGGGCGCCCGTTGGCCTGCCGCTCGATGGCAAAGAGGGCGCCGGCATATTCCGTCGGCGCCGCAATGCAGAGCCGAAGCTTTGCAGGCTCCTTGGGCCAGCGGGTGTAGCTGAGGATGTCGAGCACGGTCTGGCGCACCAGCTCGCTGCGAAGCTCGGCCGAGGTCGCCGCCACGGCCGCATTGGCCAGCACCAGCGTGCAGCCCAGTGGCAACAGCCACACAAAAATCCGGATGAAAGACAACAACTGCATGATGTCCGCACTTATGTTTACGTCGACAATGGGGTGGGCCGACGCCCATGAAGGGATTGCCTGAAGGGAGTCGTACCGAGCTTATCAGCCCGAGGGGGTTGCCCCATCCGCCCGCACGCAGGGTGCGTCACGGGGTGTCGCAGTGCCGCCCGGGGTGCGCGTCAGCGCACGCCACGGGCAGCTCAGCCGCTACTTCTTGCCAATCCCGTACTCGCGCAGCTTGTTGGCGATGGCGGTATGGGAGACGCCGAGCCGCTTGGCCAGCTGGCGGGTGGAGGGGAAGGCCGGATAGAGGCGCTCCAGCAGGCGGCTCTCGAAGCGCTTCACCGCCTCGTCGAGCCCCCCTTCGAACCACTCGTCGATGAGGGGCATGGCATCGGCCGCCACCGGCAGATCCACGTGCTCGGGGCCGAGCTCGTCCCCTTCCAGCAGGGTCATGGCCCGGTAGAGGCAGTTGCGCAGCTGGCGCACGTTGCCCGGCCAGCGGTAGGCGGTGAGGTACTCGGCCATGTTGCGGGTAAAGCGCGGCTTGGGACGTTGCAACTCGCTGGCGAAGCGGGCGACGAACTGCTGGGCCAGTGCCATGATGTCCGCCTTGCGCTCGCGCAGCGGCGGCAGCGCCAGGCTGAGCACGTTGAGGCGGTAGTAGAGGTCTTCCCGGAACTTGCCCTCGTGCACCAGATCCAGCAACTGCTTCTGGGTGGTGCAGATGAAGCGCACGTTGACCCTCACCTCCTGCTCGTCACCGACCCGGCGAAACACGCCATCTTGCAGCACCCGCAGGAACTTGGTCTGCAGATGGGGGGACATGTCGCCGATCTCGTCCAGCATCAGGGTGCCGCCGCTGGCCAGCTCCAGCACCCCGCGCTTGCCCTCGGTGTTGTTGCCAAAGGCGCCGGGGGCATAGCCGAACAGCTCGCTCTCGGCCACGTTGTCCGGCATGGCCGCGCAGTTGAGCGCCATGAAGGGGTGGCTGGAGCGCAGGCTGGCGCCGTGGCAGGCCCGGGCCAGCAACTCCTTGCCGGTGCCGGTCTCCCCCACGATGAGCAAGGGAGCGTCCTGCATCGCGAGCTTGGCTGCCTGGGCCAGCACCTCTTTCATCTTCTGGCTCTCGGCCTGGAGGTGCTCAAAGCCCCCCACTTCCACCGCGTGCAGGGCACTGAAGTGCATGCCGACCCGGCGGGCGGATTTGAGCACCACTACGGCGCCGGCCAGAGCCTGCTTGCCCTTCTCTTCGGCCACGAACAGCGGCATCAGATCGCCCAGGTACTCTTCGCCACCGAGGCTCAGCTTGCAGGTCTGGGGCTTGATCTCCCCCGACTCCAGCCAGCGGCCAAACGAGAAGCCCTTGACCAGGGAGGCGATCGCCACGCCGCGCACCTCGTCCGGTGGCAACGCCAGGGTGGTGAGGGCGGCCTGGTTGGCCTGGGTCACCCGCCCCTTGCTGTCGAGGGAGAAGACCAGGTCCGGCAGCGCCTTGAGCAGGGCCTCTATCTCGTGGTGTTCCCGCTCGGAGGGCATGTAGGGGATGGTCTTGACGTCATAGACGCCGGGAATGCGGCGAATTTCCGGCATCAGATGCTGAAAGTCACGGAACTCCAGCTCGGGGAAATTGAGATAGATGATGCCTGAGGTATCGATTTCGATGCCGCGCAGATCGATGTTGTGCTCCACCAGTCGGTCGAGCAATTCCCGGGTCAGGCCCAGACGGTCTTCACAGCTGACTTCAAGACGCATTCGGCACACACTTCCTAGCTAACATTCTGAATAACGGGATAATACAGACTCGATCCCGCCAGTGCGAGCGCTCCCCCATAAAAATGCGGGCCTGCCCCGCTTTCACCGGGCAAGCCCTGTCTGCGTTGGCGCCAGATGGCGGTTACTTCATCAGCCCGTCGGTGCGGGCTGCCATGATGAAGTCGTTGCGATGCAAGCCGCCTATCTTGTGGGTCCACCAGCTCACGGTCACCTTGCCCCATTCAAGCAAGATCGCCGGATGATGGAACTCCGCCTCCGCCAGTTCTCCGAGGCGGTTGGTGAACGCCAGCCCCTCCTTGAAGTTGCGAAACACAAATTCACGGCGCAGTTGCAGCTCGCCGTTGACCACCAGGGGCTGCCAGTCGGGGATGAGGTGCATCAGCTCCCCCAGCTCCTGATCGCTCACCCTGGGGGCATCGGCGCGGCACGCCTCGCATCGTTGACTCGCCAGTTCAGTCATTCGGGACTCCTTTCATGAAACATCGTGGGAATGAATTCGGGTTAGCTCGCCTGCTTGCCGGCAACGGGGGCAAAGCGGGGTGGACGCAAGCCAAGACGACGGGCCTCGGCCACGGCCGCCATGATCCCCTGCCCCTCCAGACCATAGAGGGTATCGAGACGAGGCAGCACGAAATAGGTCGGCTGCATGATGTCGATGCGATAGGGGGTACGCAGGATCTCCAGCAGATCGAAGGGCTGCAGCTCGGGCTTGCCCGAGAGGGCATAGGCGGTCTCGCCGATGGAGGAGAGAATGCCGCCGCCGTAGATACGCAGCCCCTCCTCCCCCTGCAGGAGACCGAACTCCACCGTGAACCAGTAGAGCCGCGCCAGATAGACCCGCTCCTCCTTGCTCGCATGGAGTCCGAGCCGACCATACAGGTGAGTGAAGTGGGCAAAGGCCGGGTTGGTCAGCATGGCGCAGTGGCCGAAGATCTCGTGGAAGATGTCGGGCTCTTGCAGGTAGTCGAGCTCGTCCCGGCGGCGAATGAAGGTGGCGACGGGAAAACGGCGATCAGCGAGCAGCGCGAAGAAGTGATCAAAGGAGATGAGGGCCGGCACCGCCGCCACCGACCAGCCGGTGGCGGGCATCAGGGCAGCGTTGATCTCGCCTAGCTGGGGGATGCGGTCCAGAGGCAGGTCGAGGCGTGCCAACCCGGCCTGGTATTCGTCGCAGGCCTTGCCATCGAGCGCCGCAAGCTGGCGTGCAATCAGGATCCGCCAGGTGCCGTGCTCCTCGTCCGTGTAGTGGATCCTGCCCTGCCCATCCGGTTGGCGGGCCGTGTAGAGACTTGCCATGAGTGATCCCATCCTTCGGGTGCCAGCCGCCATCCGGGCGGTCACTGGCCGTTGAGTCATGGGATCACTGTAACGGTTTGCCCCTCAAAAAAGCAGCCGACCCCGGGGTCGGCTGCTTTTGACAATTGTAAATTATTTGTGACATCCCTATCAAATCCCAGCCACCTCACGACTTGTTGAGATAACCCGCCAACTGGCCGATCAGCCGCTTGCGCAACTCCCCCAGTTTCGGCTTCTCGTCGGCACACCAGGGGAGCGGACGACAGGCTTCCATGGTACGCATCCCAAGGCGCGCGGTGAGCAACCCGGCCCCGACCCCTTGGGCGGCGCGGGCGGAGAGCTTGGCGGTCAGCTCGGCCCCTAGCAGATCCATCCCTACCTCGGTCACCAGCTCGGTGGCCCCCGCATAGAGCATGTTGCGAAACACCTGGCGGATGAGGCGGATGCGGCTCCAGTAGCCGAGCTCGATGGCGTAGACATCGGCGATGTCCTCGATCATCCGCAGGTTGCGCCAGAGCATCAGCATCATGTCGACGGTGGCGAGCGGGCTCAGGGCCACCAGCACGGCGGCCTCCCCCGACCATTTGGCGACGCGGGCCTGGGCCAGCTTGTCCCGCTCGGTGAGCACCAACTGGCTGTAGAGGGTCAGCACTTCCCGATCGCTGTGGCTCTCGTCAAGCTGGGATAGCCAGGTGCGATACCCTTCCCGCCCCTTGTCACCGCTCTTCTCGGCCAGGGCCTCGCAGAAGGCCTGCCCCTGACCCACCCCCTGATGGGCCAGCAGACCCTCGGCTCTTGAGCGCACATCCTGGCGCCGCTTCAAGGTGCGCAGCCGCAGCCATTCGCGCCCCGCCACCCCGGCGGTGCCCACCGCCACCAGGCCGGAGGCGAGCAGCCAGGCGCCGCCCCAGAAGGGGGAGGCGGCAAACTGATCCACCAGAAAAGCGCCAAACTGGCCAAGCGACAGCAGCCCCACCCCGCCCAGCCCCCAGGCCAGCAGACGATGGCGGCGCCGAGGCCTGACGGTAAGCGCGGGTTCCACCTCGGTGAGCTCGTCCAGCGCGTCCAGAGGCTCGAAGCTCTCCTCTTCCAGCCGCCGGGCCGGGGCCGGTGGTTGCGCTTCGCTTGCCACCGATGGCGCGGGCTCCAGCGTCACCTTGCCTTGCAGGGGAGCGGCGTCATCGGTGCGCCATCTTGTCTGATCGTTCATCGCATTCTCTCCTGTGGGCGCCCCTCGAGCACAGCGGGTCACCCACCCGTTATTCGAGGTGATCCCCGAGCAGGAATTCCAGCGCCGCATCGAGCCGGATATGGGGGAGCACCTGATGGGCGCTCATGGGCAGCGGGCGAAAGGCCTGAAAATCAAACCCTTGAGTTTTCCACCACTGCGCAGGCGGGATCTGGGCAGGCACCTCCCCCGGGAAGAGCAGCAAGGGTTCGCCCGAGAGGGTAGTGCCACGAATGGCGGGAAATTCCCGTCCGTCTGCCACCCCCTTGCCTACCTCGGTGGCCTTGATGGCGGCCAGCGCCAGGCATTCGGTCTCTATCCCCTCGAAGCGGGCCTGACCCCGGCCACGGCTCACCAGGTGCTGCAGGAGCGACACCAGAGGCCCGTGCTGCTCCGGCGTGACGTGATCGGCCTTGCTCGCCACAAACAGCAGCTTGTCGATGCGCGGGGCGAACAGACGGCGCCACCAGTTGCTCTTGCCATAGGCGAAGCTCTCCATGATGCGGGCGATGGCCTGCTGCATGTCACCAAAGCTCGCGGCACCGGCATTGAGGGGCGCCAGGCAGTCCACCAGCACGATCTGGCGATCAAAGCCTGCAAAGTGCTGCTCATAGAAGCCCTGTACCAGATGCTGCTTGTACTGCTCGAAGCGCTGCTTGAAGGTGGCGTAGAGGGTGCCGTCTTCAGGGGAGTGTGTGGGCATCTCCCATACCCAGGGCACGAATTGCAGCAGCGGCGCACCGGCATACTCGCCGGGCAACACGAAACGCCCGGGCTGGATGAGGTGAAGCCCGAGCGCCTGCTTGCAGGCGTGCAGATATTCGGTGTAGCGGGCGGCCAGTTCGCTGGCGGCACGCTCCTCGAAGGCTTGATCTGCCTGCCAGAGCGGCGTCAACCAGCCTGCCGCCAGGGCTTGCAGCTCGGGGCGGCACAGTTGCTCCCGCACCTGCTCGCTCCACTGCTCGTAGTTCAGATCCAGCAGCGGCAAATCCAGCAGCCATTCCCCGGGATAATCCACCAGATCCACATAGAGGGTGGAGATCTCCCCCAGGTGCCGACGCAGCGGATGGCGGGTGCGATAACGGATCTCGAGGCGTACCTCAGCCACCCCCCGGGTCGGCGCGGGCCAGGCGGGCGGATCGCCAAACAGGGCATCGAGGCCCCGTTCATAGGGAAAGGTGGGAATGTGGGCGTTTTGCTGGGGCACCCGGCGAGCACCAAGGATGCGTCCCTGACGCTGGGCGTCCCAGAGTGGCAGACGACCGTCGATGGCCGCGTGCTCCAGTTGATTGACCAGCGCCGTGATAAACGCGGTCTTGCCACTGCGAGAGAGGCCGGTGACCGCCAGCCGGATGTGGCGATCCCGGGCCCGGTTCACCGCGTCAACGGCCTTGTGCTGGAGCACCGACCAGGAGTGTTCAAGTTTGTTGCGTATCAAGGCGGGTCTTCTTCTCCTTGTGATCACATCAGAGAGACGGCCGCGAGGCAGTATCCTCGCGGCCCGGCACGATTAGAGCTTGCTGAACTCCCGTTGCAGGGTGAACTCCTTGGAGGTCACCAGCTTCTCGATGCGCTGCACCCTGGGCTCCAGTGCATCCAGCTCCTGGCCGATGCGGACAAGGGCCTGATGAGGTGTGACGCCAGCCTGCCAGCTGCGCACCTTCATCCGCACCTCGGCGAATTCGGCATCTTCCTGGGAGTAGAGGGTGACCGGCTTCTTGTCGAGCAAGAACCAGGCGGCAATATAGGCGGTGAAGGTGATGAAACCGGCGAAGATGAGACCACTGATGGCCAGCAGCCGCACGATCCAGGTCTCCACCCCGAAGTACTCTGCCAGACCGGCACAGACCCCGGCAATCTTGCCTCGCTGGGGATCCCGGTACAGGTTGCGCCCTTCACGACTGACACTGTTCATACCTTGTTCCTCCAACCGGGGACTTCCGCATCCAGAATCGACGCCAATACGGTTTCGGCCCGCTCCGGCTTTTTGCCACGGTCATGACATCTCTCATTGAAAACCGTCATACCTTGTTTCTCCAACCAGGAACCTCGGCATCCAGAATCGACTCCAGGGCGCCGACCCGTTCCTGCATCTTCTCGGCACGCACCAGCAAGCCCTGCAGCTGTTCACGCTCACCATCGGCAAGACCGGCGCCAATGCGTCCCTTGGCGCGGTAGTGCAGCACCAGCCAGATGGGGGCCACCACCACCATGAAGACCACCATGGGAACCATCAATACACCCAGCAGATCTTCCATCTGTTACTCTCCCTGTTTCGGTGCCGGATTGTGCTGGCCCAGCTTCTGGCGCATGGCTTCCAGCTCGCGGCTGATCTGGTCGTCCGCTTCCAGCTCGGCAAACTGCTGGGCGAGCGCCTTGTCGGACTGCCCCAGATCGGCGCGGGCTTCCATCTCGTCGATGCGGCGCTCCATGCGCTCGAACTTGCTCACCACGGCCTGACTGTCGCCACGAGCCACCTGGCTTTGCACGTTGAGGCGGCTGCTGGCGGCTTCGCTGCGAATGGCCATCGCCTTCTGGCGGGCACGGGCGTCTTCCAGCTTGGCTTCCAGCTGGCGGATCTCCTCCCCCAGCTTCTCGATGCCGCTGTCCACCGCCTGCTGTTCCCGAGACAGGGCGTCGGCAAGCTCCGCCTGTTTGCTCTTCTCGATGAGGGCGGCCCGGGCCAGATCTTCGCGCCCCTTGGTCAGGGCCAGCTCGGCCTTGCCCTGCCACTCGGCGACCCGCTCCTGATGGCGGCTCACCTGACGGCCGATCTCTTTTTGATTCGCGAGGAAGCGGGCCAGGTTGGAGCGCTCCTTCACCAGTTCATCTTCCATCTCCTGGATGATCAGACGCACCATCTTCTGGGGATCTTCCGCCTTGTCGAGCAGGGCCGTCAGATTGGAATTGATGATGTCGGCCAGGCGAGAAAAAATGCTCATGATTGTACTCCTGTGATAGGCATCGGGTTGTGTCTCCATTGACAATGGCAACTTGTGTGCCAATCTGGAACAATATTTAACTTGTTGATTTATATGGGCACTCAGAATGCAGTTCAAGTCCCTGGGAAACAAGTGATGATTAAAATAACCAACTTTTGGTAAGATTAACCAGATTTTTCAACTCACAGGGGCAGGGATGACCACGGCCACGGAAAGTCTGTTGGGTGAATCCAACGCATTTCTAGAAATCATCGAGCAGGCATCGCGCCTCGCGCCGCTGCGCAAGCCCGTACTCATCATCGGCGAGCGGGGGACCGGCAAGGAGCTCATCGCCCACCGCCTACATTATCTCTCGGATCGCTGGGATCAAAGCTTTGTCACCATCAACTGCGCCACCTTGAGCGAGAGCCTGCTAGAGACCGAGCTGTTCGGCCACGAGGCGGGCTCTTTCACTGGCGCCGCCAAGCGTCATCAGGGGCGCTTCGAGCGGGCCGACGGCGGCACCCTGTTCCTCGACGAACTGGCCACCACCAGCGCCCGGGTGCAGGAAAAACTGCTGCGGGTCATCGAGTATGGGGAGTTCGAGCGGGTGGGCGGCGCCAAGCCCCTCAAGGTGGATGTGCGGCTGGTGTGCGCCACCAACGAGGATCTGCCAGCACTGGCACAGAAAGGACGGTTTCGTCACGACCTGCTGGACCGGCTCGCCTTCGACGTCATCACCCTGCCCCCCCTGCGGGAGCGGCGCGAGGACATCCTGATGCTGGCGGAGCACTTCGCCCACGGCATGACCCGGGAGCTGGGGTATCCGCTCTTTGCCGGCTTCTCGCGCAAGGCGACCCAGCTGCTGCAAGATTACCCCTGGCCGGGCAACGTGCGGGAGCTCAAGAACGTGGTGGAGCGCAGCCTCTATCGCCAGGGCAACCCCCAGCTGCCGCTGGCGGAGCTGGTGCTCAATCCCTTTGACTCCCCCTGGCGCCCCCGTGCCCGAGGTGACGCCGCCCCTTCCACCGACGCGCCGACCTCGGCAGAGACGGCCCCGACCCTGCCGCTGGATCTCAAAGGGGCGGTGGCGGAGTACGAGATTAATTTACTCAAGCAAGCGATGCAGCAATCCCAGTATAATCAGCGCAAAGCAGCCCAGTTGCTGGCCCTGAGCTATCACCAGTTCCGGGGGATGCTGCGCAAATATCAATTGCTGGACGGGGATGACAACAGTGGCAACCAGGAGGCGGGCTGATGCCTGGCACCGGGTCTGTGCGCGCGGATAACGCGGCGCACGTCACCCCCGACGGGAGCGCCTGCCCGGCCGCCCCCCGCAACGCGCCCGCCCCCTGGCGGGCAACTTTGTCTGAAAACATGGTTCCAACATGAGAATGCTCACCCCCCTGCTGCTTGGTCTCCTGGTCCTGGTCAGCGGCTGTCAGAAACGCGATGAAGCCTCCAAAACCGGGCTCATCTATTGTGCCGAAGGGGCACCCCGAACCTTCAACCCGCAGCTTGCCAATTCGGATGCGACCCTGGATGCCAGTGCCCGTCCCATCTACGATCGCCTGCTCGAGGTCAATGCCAACACCCTCGGCATCGAAGGGGGGCTCGCCACCCGCTGGCAAAGCAGCGAGGACGGCCTCTCCTATACCCTAACCCTGCGCAAGGGAGTGACCTTCCACCGTACCCCCTGGTTCAGCCCGACCCGTCACTTCAATGCCGACGACGTCCTGTTCACCTGGCAGCGTCTGCTGGACGAACACCACCCCTTCCACGCCGTCTCCGGCGGCGAGTACCCCTATTTTTACAGCCTGGGGCTCGGCAACCTCATCAAGCGGGTCTACAAGAAGGGGCCCTATGAGGTGGTGTTCGAGCTGAACCGCCCCGATGCCTCCTTCCTCGCCACCCTGGCCAGCGACTACGCCATCGTGCTCTCCGCCGAGTACGGGGAGCAGATGCTAAAGGCCGGCACCCCGGCGCTGCTGGACAGCCGCCCCATCGGCACCGGCCCCTTCAGCTTCAAGGAGTATCGCCACAACGAGTTCGTGCGCTACCTGCGCCACCCCGGCTACTGGGGCGGCGAGGCCAGAATGGAGCAGCTCATCTACGACATCACCCCCAAATCCTCCAAGCGCCTGGCCAAGCTGCTGACCGGCGAGTGCGACGTGATGAGCACCCCCTCTGCCAGCCAGCTGTCGGTGATAGACAAAGACTCCCACCTGGATCTGTCGGTGCAGTCGGGGATGAACGTCGCCTTCCTCGCCCTCAATACCCGCAAGGCCCCGTTCAACAAGGTGCAGGTGCGCCAGGCCCTCGCCAGCGCCATCAATGTGCAGAATCTGCTGCAGGCGGTCTATTTCGAGACCGGCCAGAGCGCCGCCAGCCTGCTGCCGCCCCTCTCCTGGGGCTACAATCCCTCCCTGCCCCAGCGCAAGCCGGATCTCAAGCTCGCTCGCCAGTTGCTCAAGGACGCGGGCTACCCCAACGGCTTCGAGATGCAGGTGCTGGTGCAACCCGGCGCCCGTCCCTACAACCCGGACGGCCTCAAGACGGCGCAACTGATGCGCAGCGATTTCGCCAAGATTGGGGTGAGCCTCAAGATAGTGCAGCAGGCCTGGCCGGTCATCGAGACCCGGCTCGCCCATGGACAATATGACAGCCTGCTCTCGGGCTGGATCGCCGACAACGCGGATCCGGACAACTTCTTCCGCCAGTTGCTGAGCTGCGCCGCCGTCGAGCGGGGCAACAACTACAGCCGCTGGTGCAGCCCCGCCTTCGATCAGCTGCTGGACGATGCGGTGACCACCCCGCAGCTCGCCTTCCGCCTGCGCAACTATTACTATGCCCAGTCCTTGCTCAACGAGCAGTTGCCGCTCATTCCCCTGGCCCATGCCCTGAGAACCCAGGTGAGTCGCAGCGACATTCAGGGGCTGACCCTGATGCCCTTTGGCGGCACCACCTTCAACCAGGCCCATCGGGAGTGACCATGACAGATAACCACTCCATCGTCGGGCCATCGGCGCACCGTCCCCAGGAGGCATAAGCATGTTTTTCTATATCCTGCGCCGCATCACCCTGCTGGTGATCACCCTCCTGGTGCTGACTCTGGGGGCCTACCTCCTGGAGTTTCGCCTCATCACCCAGGTGCTGGATTTCTGGCACGGCTATCCTGACTTCCTCCAGCGCATCGCCGCCGGGGATTTCGGGCTCTCCAGCGTCTCCGGCCAGCCGGTCCTCGACGAGATCCGTCACTACTTCCCGGCGACCCTGACCCTCTGCCTCGCCGCCTTCGCCATCTCGCTGCTGGTGGGCATCCCCCTGGGCACCCTCGCGGCCCTCTATCAGGGGCGCAGCCCGGACCTCTCCATCATGGCCGCCGGCCTCGTCGGCTATGCCATCCCGGTCTTCTGGCTGGGGCTGCTGATGGTGATGTTCTTCTCCCTGGATCTTGGCTGGCTCCCCTCCTCTGGCCAGATCAGCCTGCTCTACGACGTGCCCTCCATCACCGGGATCGCCATCGTCGATGTGCTGATGAGCCAGGAGCCCTGGCGGGAGGCCGCCCTGCACGACGCCCTGCGCCATCTGGTACTGCCTTCCCTGGTGCTGGCCGTGGTGCCCACCACCGAGGTGATCCGCCACGTGCGCAGCTCCCTCATCGACGTGATGAAACAGAACTACATCAAGGCTGCCGCCAGCCGCGGACTCTCCCGCCGCCAGATCGTCTGGCGTCACGGGCTCAAGAACGCCCTGCCCCCGGTGTTGCCGCTGCTGGGGCTGCAACTTGGCAGCGTGCTCACCTCCGCCATGATCACCGAGGTGGTGTTCGACTGGCCCGGCATCGGCCGCTGGCTGGTGAGCAGCATCGCGCTGCAGGACTATGCCGCCATCCGCGGCGCCTTCCTGGTGGTGGCGAGCTTCGTCATCTTCATCAGCGTCAGCACCGATCTGCTGACCACCATCATGTATCCGGCACGGCGTAAAGAACTCTATGCAAGACAAGATTGATTGCGGTCTGTGGATGAACCACGGCGGCCCATGGGCCACCGGCGCACAGGCGTGCCCATCCCCTTGCGACCAGCACGGGAGCCTGCATCATGCACGATAAATCGAACATCTATCCGGAGCTCAAGATCCTCTCCCCCCTGGAGCAGACCTGGGCCTCCTACCGACGCAACCCGCTGGCCATGGCGGGGCTCTGGTGCTTCGGGCTGCTGCTGCTGGTGACCCTCATCGGTCCCCTGGTGATCCCCTACGGCATCGACGATCAGCACAGCAGCCACCTGCTGCTCGCCCCCTCCTGGGCCAACAGCGGCAACATCGATTACTTCCTGGGGACCGACGATCTGGGGCGCGACATCCTCTCCCGTCTGGTGGCCGGGGCCAGACTCACCTTCGGCAACGCCCTGCTGGTGGTGCTCATCGCGCTGGTCATCGGCTCGGCCATCGGCATCCTCGGTGGCATGAGCAAGGGGGTGAAGTCGAGCGTGCTCCATCACCTGCTCGATACCCTGCTCTCCATCCCGTCCCTGCTGCTGGCCATCATCGTCGTGGCCATCCTGGGGCCGGGTCTGTTCAACACCCTGATCGCCATCACGCTCGCGTTGATACCGCCCTTCATCCGGGCCACCTACAACGCGGTCCACGCCGAGATGCAGAAGGAGTACATCATCGCCAGCCGCCTCGATGGCTCTCCGCCCCAGCGGATCATGCGTCTGGCCATCTTGCCGAACATCGTCGAGACCCTGGTGACTCAGACCACCCGCACCCTCTCCGCCGCCATCCTGGACATCTCGGCGGTGGGCTTCCTCGGTCTCGGGGCCCAGTCTCCCCAGCCGGAGTGGGGGGCCATGCTGGCCGATTCGAGCGATCTTATCTATCTGGCCCCCTGGACGGTGACCCTGCCCGGGATGGCCATCCTGTTCAGCGTGCTGGTGACCAACCTGGTGGGCGAAGGCATTCGCGAAGCACTCAAAGAGGGGAACGACTGATGTTGCCAGCCTTGTTATCTATCCCCGCCCCCGGACGCCCTGAGCGACCCGGCTGCGCCCTGAACGGGGGACGTTGCTGATGCCCCTGCTCGACATACGCAACCTCACCATCGAAATCGACACCCCCCAGGGCAAGGTCAAGGCGGTGGACAGAGTCAGCCTGACCCTGAACGAGGGGGAGATCCGCGGGCTGGTGGGGGAATCCGGCTCGGGCAAGAGCCTGGTGGCCAAGGTGATCGTTGGCATCCAGAAGGACAACTGGACGGTGCGCGCCGACCGGATGCGCTTCAACGACATGGACCTGCTGACCATGGCGCCCAAGGAACGACGCCGCATCATGGGGCGGGAGATAGCGATGATCTTCCAGGACCCCATCAGCTGCCTCGACCCCTCCGAGGAGATAGGCACCCAGCTCGAGGAGGCCATCCCCACCAGCGCCTTCACCGGCAAGTTCTGGCAGCGCTTCCAGTGGCGCAAGAAGCGGGCCATCGCCCTGCTGCACCGGGTCGGGGTCAAGGATCACCGCAAGGTGATGCGGGCCTATCCCCACGAGCTGTCAGACGGCATGTGCCAGAAGGTGATGATCGCCATGGCCATCGCCAACCAGCCGCGCCTGCTGGTGGCGGACGAACCCACCAGCGCCATGGAGTCCACCACCCACTCCCAGATCCTGCGGTTGCTGGACAAGATGAACAAGCTGGGCAATACCACCATCCTCATCATCAGCAACGACATCGCCGCCATCGCGAACCTGACCGACACCCTCAACATCATGTATTGCGGCCAGATGGTGGAAGTGGGGACCCGGGACCAGATCCTGGAATCCCCTCACCACCCCTATACGGATGCCCTGCTCAAGTCCATCCCGGACTTTGACAAGCTGGTGCGCCACAAGTCCCGGCTCGAGACCCTGCCCGGGGTGATACCGCCGCTGCAGCATCTGCCCATCGGCTGCCGCCTCGGCCCACGCTGCCCCTACGCCCAGAAGCAGTGCGTGCAGACGCCGCTGATGAGCAAGGTCAAGGGGCATCAGTTCAGTTGCCACTTCCCCCTCAACATGGAAGAACCGAAGAAATGAACCGGCACCAGACCCTGATCCGGGGCACCTGCCCGCCCCGTCAGCCCCTCTATCCGGCGAGCACACCCAAGGAGACCACGTCGTGACCGAACCTTCCCTGTTGCAGGTCAGGGGCCTGTGCAAGACCTACCAGAACCGCACCGGCCTGTTCAGGCGCCGCGCGGTGGAGGCGATAAAGCCCCTCTCGTTCGATCTCGAGGTGGGCCAGACCCTGGCCATCGTCGGGGAGGCGGGCTCGGGCAAGAGCACCCTGGCCCGCATTCTGGCGGGCATGATTGAACCGACCGGCGGGGAGATCGCCATCGAGGGGCAACCCATGGTCCACGGCGATTACCAGACCCGCTGCAAGCTGCTACGGATGATCTTCCAGGATCCTAACACCTCCCTTAACCGGAAAATCCGGGTCGGCCAGATCCTGGAGACCCCCCTTCGCCTCAACACGGCCCTGAGCGAGGAGGAGCGCCGGGAGAAGGTGATCCAGACCCTGCGCATGGTGGGCATGCTGCCCGACCACGCCCTCTTCTATCCCCAGATGCTCTCCGCCGGCCAGCAGCAGCGGGTGGGGCTGGCGCGGGCGCTCATCCTCAATCCCAAGATAGTGGTGGCGGACGAGGCGCTCTCGACCCTGGATATTTCGGTACGCTCCCAGATCATCAACCTGCTGCTGGAGATGCAGGAGACCATGGGGCTGAGCTATGTGCTGGTGGCCAACGATCTGGGGATCGTCAGCCACATCAGCGACGAGGTGCTGGTGATGCACGAAGGGCGTGTGGTGGAGCGCGGCAAGACCTTGCGGGTCTTCGCCGACCCCCAGCACGACGTCACCCGCCGCCTCATTCAGAACTACAACAACGAATACCGCCGCTGATCCCGCGGTGCGTTTCCCCTTGTGCCAGACATAAAAAAACCCGGCCTGATGTCTCATCAGTCGCCGGGGGATTGCGCTCAAAAAGTGATTGCGTCGCTCGTAGTAGGAACAGGGGAATGGTAGGCAGCCCCCGTCACCTCAACAACTGTCAGATCTGACAGGCAGTCCGCTATGGAACCGGAATTGCGGATCCGGCGAACAGATGAGCTCGGCCTCCAGGCGACCGAAGAAGGCCACCCGCTCGCTGATGTCTTCGTTTGCGAACGTCTGTGCCAGGGCCAGGTAGTCCTGATAGTGACGCGCCTCCGAGCGCAGCAGGGAGACATAGAAGCGGCCAAGCTCCTCGTCCAGATGAGGGGCCAGCCTGGCAAAACGCTCGCAGGATCGCGCTTCGATATAGGCACCGATGATCATCTTGTCCACCACGGCCGCCGGCTCATAGGTGCGCACGTGGGCCAGCAGGCTGCGGGCATAGCGGGAGGCGGTGACGGGACCATAGGGGATGCCCCGTGCGGCCATGATCTCCAGCACCTGCTCGAAGTGGTGCAGCTCCTCCTGGATGAGGCGCACCATGGGGAACAGCAGGGGATTGCGCTCCAGCTCGGCAAACACGCTCCTGTCTGATTCGCCCATGGTGCGCTTGCCGAGGATCTCCGCCTTCTCCGGCAAGGCATCGAGCTCCCGGTAGAAGGTCAGCTTGGGCAGCAGGTGACGCTTCTCCTTGGGCAGGCAGTAGCGGCGCACCAGGCTGTGGGCGGTGAGTGCCGCCTTGTTCTCGCAGTTGGCGTGATCGATAAGCAGGGTCGGCAACTGGGCGGGATCCCGCGCCATTTCCACCCACTCATCCGGGGTCTCGCAATGCAGGAACTGGCGAACGGGGGCTAACAGGTCATCCATCTGAACTCTCATCTGTTGATACGACACGCGGCGCCTCGCGCCGGGGGGCCTATGCTAACGGATCCCGCCCGGCCTGCCCACCGCCATCATGGCTCAGCCCGTCAGACGCCTGAGGGAGTCACGGCGGATCAGGGTGCCGCTGAAGGCGGGCAGTGCGTCCCGGCTCCCCTCCTCCACCATGGTGATCAGGCGGTTGATGGTCTCCTGGATCATCCCGTTCACCGGCATCTTGACGCTCGACAGCGCGGGAATGACGTAAGGGGCCAGGGGGATGTCGTCAAACCCCACCACCGAAACCTCGTCAGGCACCATCACACCGGCTTCGTGCAGCCGTTTGATGGCCCCGATCGCCATGTCATCGTTGCTGGCCACCAGGGCGCTGAAGCGAGCGCCTCGCGCCAGCAAGGTCGAGACGGCGGCCGCGCCACAGGCGGGGGTCCATTTGCCGGGGGCGATCAAGGTCTCCTGCACGGGGATGCCGTGCCGGATCAGCGCCTGCCGGTAACCGGCCAGGCGCTCGGCGCCGGTGGGGGAATCCGCAGAGCCTGCTATGAAGGCGATCTCCCTGTGCCCCATGGCCACCAGCTTGTCCATCACCGCCTCCGCCGCCGCCTGCTGGTCCGCATAGACGCAGTGGGCCGGATGGCGGCTCAGACGCCGGTTGAGCACCATGATGGGCTGCTCATGCTGCTCGATGATCTCGTCCATCTCCTCCACCCCAAGAAAGCGCGGATAGATGATGACGCCATCGCAACGGGAATCGAGCAGATACTGGATGGCCTGGCGCTCCTCGTCGGCGCTGTGCTTGCCGTCCGCCAGTATGAGCTGGCGCCCGCGATCCTCGGTCATCCGCGCCACCTGGGAGAGCAGCTCGCCGAAGTAGACGCCGTGGTAGAGGGTGTTGGTGACCACCAGTCCCAGGGTCCGGGTGTGCCTGGTCGCCAGCTGCCTCGCCACCAGGTTGGGGCGATAACCACACTCCTCGATGGCCTGCTGCACCCGGTCCCGGGTCTCCTGGCTGGTGTAACCATTGCCCGACAACACCCGGGAGACCGTCGCCTTCGACACCCCTGCCCGCCTTGCCACCTCCAGCATCGTCGTCATTGTGTTCTCCCTTGCTCGTAACGGGGCGCAGTGTACTGCACCGCCCCCGGCTTGTCGTCGCACGAATGGCGTGCAGGCCCGGGTTCAGTGATCTCATTCACGGATCCGGACGCTCGCTGCACAAGATGCTTGTCTCCCGCGCTCAGGCCGCGCACTCTATGTGGAACCGGTTCCACATTCAGTTTCATGCGCGTTCCCGCCCTTCGCGGCGGCGGGGGTGAGCAGGCCCACTTGGTTAAAAGGATCTACCTCGATGTCAAAAAACTATGCGGCTCTGGCCGGTACCGTCATCACAGCACTCGGCGGCGCCGACAACGTCGTCGCCGTGACCCACTGCATGACGCGGCTGCGCTTTGTGCTCGGCGATCCCGCCCGGGTCAATGGCCCTGCCCTCAAGGCGATCACCGGCGTGCTCGGGGTGGTGCAGGCGGACAACCAGTGTCAGGTGATCATCGGCAACACCGTCTCCCACGCCTATCGCGAAGTGCTGGCCCTGCTGCCCCAGGGTGGCGGGCAGACTCCGCTTGCGGAGGCTTCCGCTGGCTGGAGCCTGCGCCGCATGGGCGCCGCCATCCTCGACGCCCTGATCGGCACCATGTCCCCCCTCATCCCGGCCATCATCGGCGGCTCCATGCTCAAGCTGCTGGCCATGGTGCTGGAGATGACCGGCGTGCTGGAGAAAGGCTCCTCGACCCTCACCATCCTCACGGTGGCCGGGGATGGGGCCTTCTTCTTCCTGCCCCTGATGGTGGCCGCCTCCGCCGCCGTCAAGTTCAAGACCAACATGTCCCTGGCCATCGCCATCGCAGGCGTGCTGGTGCACCCCAGCTTCATCGAGCTGATGGCCAGAGCCGCCGAAGGGGAGCAGGTGACCTTCGCCCTGGTCCCGGTGACTGCGGTCAAATACACCTACACCGTCATTCCGGCCCTGGTGATGACCTGGTGCCTCTCCTACATCGAGGGCTGGGTCGACCGCATCACCCCGGCGGTCACCAAGAACTTCCTCAAACCCATGCTGATCGTGCTGATCGCGGCGCCGCTGGCCATCCTCTTCATCGGCCCCGTCGGCATCTGGATTGGCACCGCCATCTCCGGCCTGGTCTACACGGTCCACGACTACCTGGGCTGGCTGTCGGTGGCCATCATGGGGGCGCTCTGGCCCCTGCTGGTGATGACCGGCATGCACCGCGTCTTCACCCCGACCATCATCCAGACCATCGCCGAGACCGGCAAGGAAGGCATGGTCATGCCCTCCGAAATCGGCGCCAATCTCTCTCTTGGCGGCTCGTCCCTGGCGGTGGCCTGGCGCACCCGTAACCCGGAACTGCGCCAGACGGCGCTCGCGGCGGCCGCCTCCGCCATCATGGCGGGGATCTCCGAACCCGCGCTCTACGGTGTGGCCCTGCGCCTCAAGCGTCCGCTCATCGCGAGCCTCATCAGCGGCTTTGTCTGCGGTGCCGTCGCCGGCATGGCGGGGCTCGCCAGCCACTCCATGGCCGCCCCCGGGCTCTTTACCAGCGTGCAGTTCTTCGATCCGGCCAACCCCATGACCATCGCCTGGGTGTTCGGCGTGATGGCCCTCTCGGTGGTGCTCTCCTTCGTGCTGACCCTGGTGATGGGGTTCGAGGACATCCCGGTCGAGAGCCCGCCCCCCCGCGCCGAGCCCGTGCAACCCGTCGCCACCAGCCAGGCGCAGGCCGGGCTGTGACACCCCATTCAGACATGACAAGAGGTAACCAATGTCGTTAACAAGATTTCCCGAGGGCTTTCTCTGGGGCGGTGCCCTGGCCGCCAATCAGGCGGAGGGCGGCTATCTCGAGGGGGGCAAGGGGCTGACCACGGTAGACATGATCCCCCATGGCCCGCGCCGCATGGCGGTCAAACTCGGCCAGGAGAAGCGCATCACCCTGCAAGATGACGAGTTCTACCCAAGCCACGGGGCCATCGATTTCTATCACCGCTATCGGGAGGACATCGCCCTGATGGCCGAGATGGGCTTCACCGTGTTTCGCACCTCCATCGCCTGGGCCCGTCTCTACCCCAGGGGGGACGAGCGCGAGCCCAATGCCGAGGGCATCGCCTTCTACCGCGCGGTGTTCGAGGAGTGCAGAAAGTACAACATCGAGCCCCTGGTGACCCTGTGCCACTTCGATGTGCCCATGCACCTGGTGACCGAGTACGGCTCCTGGCGCAACCGCCAGATGGTGGAGTTTTTCACCCGCTACGCCCGCACCTGCTTCGAGCAGTTCGACGGCCTGGTGAAGTACTGGCTCACCTTCAACGAGATCAACATCCTGCTGCACAGCCCCTTCTCCGGGGCGGGGCTGGTGTTCGAGGAAGGGGAGCACCAGGATCAGGTGAAGTATCAGGCCGCCCACCACGAGCTGGTGGCCAGCGCCCTGGCGACCCGGATCGCCCACGAGGTGAACCCGGCCAACCAGGTGGGCTGCATGCTGGCGGGGGGCAACTTCTACCCCTACTCCTGTAAGCCCGCCGACGTCTGGACCGCCCTCCAGAAAGATCGGGAGAACCTCCTCTTCATCGACGTGCAGGCCAGGGGCGCCTATCCGGCCTATGCGCAGAGGGTGTTTCGTGACAAGGGGGTCACCCTGGTGAAGGGGCCGGAAGATGACGAGATCCTCAGGCACACCGTGGATTTCGTCTCCTTCAGCTACTACGCCTCCCGCTGCGCCGCCGCCGACATGAATGCGGGCAGCACCAGCGAGGCCAACGTGGTCAAGTCCCTGCGCAATCCCCACATCGAGGCGAGCGAGTGGGGCTGGGGCATCGACCCCCTGGGCCTTCGCATCACCCTCAACACCTTGCACGATCGCTACCAGAAGCCCCTCTTCCTGGTGGAAAACGGCCTGGGGGCGGTGGACGAGATGGATCCGCAGGGGGAGATCCGGGATGACTACCGCATCGACTACCTGCGCGCCCACATCGAGGCCATGGGGGACGCCATCGAGGACGGCGTGCCCCTGATGGGATACACCAGCTGGGGTTGCATCGATCTCGTCTCCGCCTCCACCGGGGAGATGAGCAAGCGCTATGGCTTCGTCCACGTGGACAGGGACGACGCCGGCCATGGCACCCTGGCCCGCCGGCGCAAGAAGTCGTTCTGGTGGTACAAGAAGGTGATCGCGAGTAACGGGGAGGATCTGGCCTGAGCCCCCCCTCAGTTTCGCCGCAAGGCGCATCCATGCAACAGGGGGGCCGAGGCCCCCCTGTTGTTCATCACGCTGGCAATCTGAAAACGTTTAACTGCCTTCGTTGAAGATCTCGAGGTTGCTGGTCCCTTCCTGCCACTCGCGCACCGCCTTGTTGTCGTCGCTGCGCAGGGCATTGAGGTGGTCCAGATAACCCTGATCCACGTCGGAGGTGACGTAGTGGCCGTTGAAGACCGAGGTCTCGAAGTGGCGCAGCTCGGGGTTGATCTCCCGCACCGCCTCTTCCAGATCTTCCAGATCTTGGAAGATGAGGCCGTCGGCACCGATAAGCTTGCACACCTCTTCCACTTCACGGCCATGGGCAATGAGCTCGTTGGCGGTGGGCATGTCGATGCCGTAGACGTTGGGGAAGCGAATTTCCGGCGCGGCCGAGGCGAAGTAGACCTTGGCGGCCCCCGCTTCACGGGCCATCTGGATGATCTGCTCGGAGGTGGTGCCCCGCACGATGGAGTCGTCCACCAGCAACACCTTCTTGCCCTTGAATTCGGAGCTGATGGCGTTGAGCTTGCGGCGCACCGACTTCTTGCGCTGGGTCTGGCCCGGCATGATGAAGGTACGGCCGATGTAGCGGTTCTTCACGAAGCCCTGACGGTACGGCAGGCCCAGGGTGTGGGCGATTTCCAGCGCCACGTCGCAGGAAGTCTCGGGGATGGGGATGACCACGTCCACGTCGAGATCGTCCCACTCCCGTGCGATCTTCTGGCCCAGCTTGCGACCCATGTTGAGGCGGGCGGCATAGACGGAGACCTTGTCGATGAAGGAGTCGGGACGGGCGAAGTAGACGTATTCGAAGATGCAGGGGTTCATCTGCGGGCTTTCCGCACACTGCTCGGAGAAGAGCTGGCCCTGCTCGGTGATGTAGATGGCCTCGCCCGGGGCGACGTCACGCACCGTCTCGAAGCCGATGGCGTCGAGGGCCACGCTCTCGGAGGCGAGCATGTACTCCACCTGCCCCTGCTCGTCGACCCGGCGACCCAGGATCAGCGGGCGAATGCCGTTCGGGTCACGGAACCCGATGAGGCCGTGGCCGATCACCAGAGAGACCACGGCATAGGCGCCGCGGATCTGCTGGTGCACCTTGCGCACCGCCGAGAAGATATCTTCCGGGCGCAGCGCCATCTTGTCGCACAAGTCCAGCTCGTGGGCCAGCACGTTCAACAGCACTTCGGAGTCCGAGGTGGTGTTGATGTGGCGGCGGGCCACCTTGAACTGCTGCTCCTTGAGCTCCTTGGCGTTGGTGAGGTTGCCGTTGTGGGCCAGCACCATGCCGTAGGGAGAGTTCACGTAAAACGGCTGTGCCTCTGCCGCACTGGAGCTGCCTGCGGTGGGATAACGGACGTGTCCGATGCCGATATTCCCTTTCAGGCGCTGCATGTGGCGCACTTCAAACACATCCTTCACCAGACCGTTGGCCTTGCGTTGCCGGAAGTTTCCACTGTCAATGGTCACGATCCCGGCGGCATCCTGTCCCCTGTGCTGCAACACCGTCAAGGCGTCGTAGAGGGCCTGATTGACGGGGGTGGTGCCAACTATACCGACAATACCGCACATGTCTTTGCTACCTCGAAGTCACTGTACCTGTTGAAGAAAACTGGACGAGTTCATCATGAACCCGAAAAACCACTGGATCACCGGCTTGAACTCCGGCACCAGCCTGGACGCCACCCACCAGTCGCTCTGGGAGAGGCTGGTGAAGGTATCCATGAAAAAAAGCAGGGCGCTGACGATCAGCACCCCGCGAATGGCGCCAAAACAGACCCCGAGCACCCTGTCGGTGCCGGAAAGCCCGGTCTTTTCCACCAGCAGGCCCACCACGTAGTTCACCACGCTCCCCAGGATCAGGGTCGCCACGAACAGGGCGGCGATGGCCAGACCGTTGCGAACCATGGCATCGGAGAAAGAGGTGAAATAGACGGCGAGATCGGGATAGAAATGGCTGGCAATGAAAAAGGCGACGAACCAGGTGACCAGAGACATGGCCTCCTTGAGAAAGCCGCGCACCAGGCTGATGAGGGCGGAGAAACCGACGATGCCGATGATGGCGTAATCAATCCAGACCATAGAAAAAGATGTCCTGCGAAATTGCGGCGCAGTCTAACAAAAACGATTGCGCAATGCTTGATAAAATTGTGTTACAGGCCCGAAGGGAGCTATCCCTTCCCCTTGCGGCGGGTTTCCCGGGCCCAGAATGCACAACGCCATGGCATGCCATGGCGTTGTCGTCTGCAACGAGCGCTTACCCGATGTGGGTCAGGCCGCCCATGTAGGATTGCAGCGCAGCCGGGATGGCGATGCGGCCATCTGCCTGCTGGTAGTTCTCGAGCACGGCCACCAGGGTACGACCCACCGCCAGACCGGAACCATTCAGGGTGTGAATGAGCTGCGGCTTGCCGTCGATGCGCACGCGAGCCTGCATGCGGCGCGCCTGGAAGTCGGTGCAGTTGGAGACGGAGGAGATCTCGCGATAGGTGTTCTGGGCCGGCAGCCACACTTCCAGATCGTAGGTCTTGGCGGCGCAGAAGCCCATGTCACCGGTGGAAAGCGCCATCACGCGATACGGCAGCTCCAGCAGTTGCAGCACCTTCTCGGCGTGACCCACCATCTCTTCCAGGGCATCCCAGGATTTTTCCGGGTGCACCAGTTGCACCATCTCGACCTTGTCGAACTGGTGCATACGGATGAGGCCACGGGTATCACGACCGTAGGAGCCCGCTTCGGAGCGGAAGCAGGGGCTGTGGGCGGTCATCTTGATGGGCAGCTCCTGCTCGTCGAAGATCTCGTCACGGGCCATGTTGGTGAGCGGCACTTCGGAGGTCGGGATGAGGGAGAACTTGCGCACCTTGCCTTCGTCTTCCCCTTCCCCTTCGATGCCGGTATTGAAGAGATCCTGGGAGAACTTGGGCAGCTGGCCGGTGCCGTACAGGCTGTCCGGGTTGACCAGATAGGGCACGTAGCACTCGGTGTAGCCGTGCTGCAGGGTGTGCAGGTCCAGCATGAACTGGGCCAGGGCGCGGTGCAGACGGGCAATCTGGCCCTTCATCACCACGAAACGGGCGCCGGAGAGCTTGACGCCGTTCTTGAAGTCGACCCCCTTGGCCGCCTCACCCAGATCGATGTGATCGCGTACTGGGAAATCGAACTCACGGGGAGTGCCCCAGCGGCGGACCTCCACGTTGTCGTTCTCGTCACGGCCCACCGGGGTGGTCTCGCTCGGCAGGTTGGGGATGGCGTCGGCGATCACCTTGAGCTGGGCCAGCAGGGCCTCCAGCTCGACCTTGCTGGTCTCGAGCTCGTCGTTGATCTTGGTCACCTCGGCCTTGAGGGGGGCAACATCTTCACCACGACGGGCAGCCTCACCGATGGACTTGGAGCGGGCGTTGCGCTCGGCCTGCAGCTCCTGGGTGCGGGACTGCAGATCCTTGCGTTTCTCTTCCAGAACATTGACCGCCGCTACGTCCAGAACGTAGCCACGTGTCGCCAGACGAGCGGCAGCTTCGGTGATGTCGCTGCGCAGATATTTGGGATCCAGCATGGTTTACCTACTTTTTTTAATGGGATCTGGGCCCGGGTCATCGTGACCGGGTTGGGAAACAGATCCGGAAGTTAACATCGGTTGGCGCACCCCTTTGCCTTCGGAATCGGGCCTTCGAAATCAAGAAGATGGTGCAAGGCCAAGACAACCGGGGTCAGACGGGCAGTGTAGCAGACCGCCCCCCCGCCCGAACAGGGACTATTGCGCCCGTTTTTTCCGGGCCCCCCTCCCCTGATGCCCTTGCCGTGCGCTTTCCGGGCGAGGGGCTTGAAGGTCTTTCCTATCGCTTGCGCGGGCTCTGCTTGTCCAGCTCGTGCAGATAGTCGAGCTTCTGGGCTATCTGCTTCTCAAGGCCTCGCTCGGTGGGCTGATAGTACTGCTTGCCGGCAAGCTCCGGGGGGAAGTACTGCTCGCCGGCGGCATAGGCCCCCGGCTCGTCGTGGGCGTAGCGATACTCGGCGCCGTAGCCCAGCTCGCTCATGAGCTTGGTCGGGGCATTGCGAAGGTGCGATGGCACCTCGAAGTCCGGCAGGTTCTTGGCGTCGTGAAGCGCCGCCTTCCAGGCGGTGTAGACCGCATTGCTCTTGGGGGCGCAGGCGAGGTAGACGATGGCCTGGGCGATGGCCCGCTCCCCTTCCGCCGGGCCGATGCGATGGAAGCAGTCCCAGGCCGAGAGCGCCACCTGCATGGCACGGGGATCAGCGTTGCCCACGTCTTCCGAGGCAATCGCCAGCAAGCGGCGGGCGATGTAGAGGGGATCGCAGCCGGCGCTCACCATGCGGGCATACCAGTAGAGGGCCGCATCCGGCGCCGAGCCGCGAATGGACTTGTGCACCGCCGAGATGAGGTCGTAGAAGTGATCGCCGCCCTTGTCGAAACGGGCCACGTGCTCCCCCACCACGGCGGCGAGCAAGGTACTGTCGATCACCCGCGCCCCTGAGCTGTCGGCCTCGGCCATGTCGGCCAGGAGCTCCAGATAGTTCAGAGACCTGCGCCCGTCCCCGTCCACGGCTTTCGCCAGCGCCTCCTTGGCCCCGGGGGCAAAGCGCAGGCTAGGGTCATTGAGACCGCGCGGGTCCTGCATCGCCTGATCGATCATGGCGAGGATGTCCTGCTCCTCCAGCCTCTTGAGCAGATAGACCCGGGCCCGGGAGAGCAGCGCATTGTTGAGCTCGAACGAGGGGTTCTCGGTGGTGGCGCCGATGAAGGTGATGGTGCCGTCTTCGATGTGGGGCAGAAAGACATCCTGCTGGCTCTTGTTGAAGCGGTGGACTTCATCCACGAACAGGATGGTGCGCACCCCGCGCCAGCCGTTCTCCTTCGCCTTGTCGAGGGCGGCGCGGATCTCCTTGATGCCGGAGGTGACCGCCGAGAGCCGCTCCACCTCCGCCTGGCAGTAGTGGGCAACCAGTTCTGCCAGCGTGGTCTTGCCGGTGCCGGGGGGGCCCCAGAGGATCATGGAGTGGCAGTGCCCCGCCAGGATCGCTTTTCGCAGGGGCTTGTCCGGCCCCAGGATATGCTGCTGGCCGATGTATTGCTCGAGGGTTTGCGGCCGCATCCGGGCCGCCAGCGGACGAAAGTCCGAGGAGAAATCCAGGGATAAATTGCTCATCTGCATTGACCTTTCATCTGACCGGTCGTCCATGACGCCCGGTCAGACGATAACACCGGTAACGGCTGGCTCATCAGCGCTGGTCGTCCAGCTCGACCCCCTTCGGGATCTTGAACACGAACTCGTTGCCCTTGAGCACCGGCTTGCGGTTGAAGCTGCTCAGGGTGAACTCGCTCCACTGGCCCTGGGCCTCTTTCACATCGAAGCGACTGATGTTGTTCTGACGGTCGAAGGTGATGCGAAAGGAGGCGATCAGCTCGTCCTTGTTGCGGCTGGTGACGGTATAGACATCCCCTTCCTGGGTCACGTCATAGTTCTTCCAGAGGCTGTTGTCGTTGCCCGCGATGAGCACGAAGGGGGTGTTGAGCACCGCATCCTTCATCTTGAGGGCGGTGACCTGCTCGACGAAGGGGTCGTACACCCACACATCCTTGCCATCGGCCACGATCAGGCTCTCGTCCGGGGAGGTAGTGTGCCAGTTGAAGCGGTTGGGTCGCTGCACCAGCAGGGAACCGCTCGCCTTTTGCAGCTCCTTGCCCTTGCTGTCATAGACAGTCTGGGCAAACGTCGCGGAGAAGACATTGACGGAGGAGAGCTTCTCCTTGAGATCGCTGGCCGCATCGGCCCATACCTGGCTGCTGGCGACCAGCAGAATGGAACCCATCAACAGTTGTTTTTTCATCAGGCTCTTCATAGGGAGGTTCTCGATAAAAGGCCACGCCCGCAGAGGGCATGGCCAGAATGATACAGGGGTTAGGCTTAGTCACGAACCGGCGGCGGTGCCAGCACGTCGCGCTGGCCGTTGCCACCCGGGGCGCTGACGATGCCCTGGTTTTCCATCTGCTCGATGAGACGGGCCGCCCGGTTGTAACCGATCTTGAACTTGCGCTGGACGCTGGAGGTGGAGCCACGGCGGGATTCCACCACGAAGGCCACCGCCTCGTCGAACAGGGGATCGAGCTCTTCATCGCCGCCCCCGCCGAAGTCGCCACCGCCGCCCTCGCCGTCCGACTCGCCGGAGAGGATCTCGTCGATGTAATCCGGCTCGCCACGCAGTTTCCAGTCCGCCACCACCTTGTGTACCTCGTGGTCATCGACGAAGGCACCGTGGACACGGGTGGGATTGGAGGTGCCGGCAGGCATGTAGAGCATGTCACCCATGCCGAGCAGGGATTCGGCGCCCCCCTGGTCCAGGATGGTGCGCGAATCGATCTTGCTCGACACCTGGAAGGAGATCCGGGTCGGGATGTTGGCCTTGATGAGGCCGGTAATGACATCCACCGACGGACGCTGGGTCGCGAGGATAAGGTGAATACCGGCCGCCCGCGCCTTCTGGGCGATACGGGCGATCAGCTCCTCCACCTTCTTGCCGACGATCATCATCATGTCGGCGAACTCGTCCACCACCACCACGATGTGGGGCAGTTTTTCCAGCTCCGGCGGCATCTGATCCATGGAGTCGCCCGGACGCCACAGGGGGTCGACCAGGGGATCCCCCGCCTCGATGGCGGCCAGCACCTTGTCGTTGTACCCCTTGAGGTTGCGCACCCCGACCGCGGACATCAGCTTGTAACGACGCTCCATCTCGCCTACGCACCAGCGCAGGGCGTTGGCGGCATCCTTCATGTCGGTGACCACCTCGGTCAGCAGATGCGGAATGCCTTCGTAGACCGAGAGCTCCAGCATCTTGGGGTCGATCATGATGAAGCGCAGATCCTCGGGGGAGGATTTGTAGAGCATGGAGATGATCATGGTGTTCACCCCCACCGACTTGCCCGAGCCCGTGGTACCCGCCACCAGCAGGTGGGGCATCTTGGCGAGGTTCACCACCACGGGTTCCCCCGCGATGTCCTGACCCAGCCCCATGGTGAGCGGATTGCGACTGGCCGCGAACGCCTCGCAGTCGAGGGTTTCCCGCAGGTAGACGGTCTGGCGTACCCGGTTGGGCAGCTCGATCCCGACGAACGTCTTGCCCGGGATCACTTCCACCACCCGCACGCTGCTGGCAGAGAGAGAACGGGCGAGATCCCGGGAAAGATTGGTGATCTTGCTCGCCTTCATGCCCGGCGCCAGGTCCAGCTCGAAGCGGGTAATGACGGGACCCGGATAGACGCCCACCACCTTGGCCTGCACGTTGTAATCGGCGAGCTTCGCCTCCACCAGCCGGCCCATGCGCTCCAGCTCGTCCTTGCTCATCATCTGGGTCTTGGCGGGCGGCCTGTCCAACAGATCGATGCTCGGCAAAGGGGCCAGACCGGGCTGGGGACGGCGCTTGGCTTTCACCGGCGCAGCGGCAACGGGAGCATCGGGTTCGTCATCCCCCTCCGCCCAGGGCAAGTCGAGGTCATCTTCTTCCTGGCGCACGGCAGGACGCGGACGGCCATTGGCCACGCGCTTGCCCTTGGCGGCAGGCGCCGGAGCCTCGTCCTCTTCGTCGTCAAACTGCGGATCGAACTGGAAGGTGTCTTCGTCAAGCTCCGGCAGCCATTCGTCAGCTTTTGTCTTTTGAGCGCGATTCTTCGCCTTGGGGTTGCGTGTCCAGCTGCCGTGGGGGTCTTCGTCATCCTCTTCCTGATCGAAGCTGCCCACGCCCCCTTCCAGCAGGGGATCCGGCCCCTCATAGCGGGGCTGACGCCAGCCACCGGTGAGCCAGCGGCCAAGAGTGGTGGGGAAATGGTAGATGGCGCTGACTGAGCCGGTGCAGGCGGCACCGATGCGCTCGACGATGGTGAGCCAGGACCAGCCGGTAAAGAGGGTGATGCCGGTCGCCACGAAGCAGAGCAGCATCAGGTTGGCCCCCAGGCCGCCAAACAGCGGCACCACGGCGGAGGCGATCACATCCCCCACCAGGCCGCCGGCGGAAAAGTTCTGCAAGTCGTTGAAGTTCATGCTGGCGATGGCGGACATGCCAAGCACCGTCAGCACGAAGCCGATGATCCGTACCGACAGAGTGAGGTAATCCACTTCCAGCAGCTTGCTCGGGCGCCAGAACAGGCTCCAGCCAAGCAGCACCACCAGAGGGGGCACCAGATAGGAGAAGGCCCCGAAGGTAAACATGGTGATGTCGGCGAGCCAGGCACCGGCGCTGCCCGCGAGGTTTTTCACCTCCCCTTGCCAGGAGGTTTGCGACCAGCCGGGATCGGCGGGATGGTAGGTCAGCAGGGCAAGCAAAAGATAGGCAGCCATCAGGGTGATGGCGATCAAGACGGCCTCGAAGATCCGTTGTGTACCTGATAAAGGAGTAAACAGCTTTTTATCGGCCAAACTCCGGCTCCTTTGTGAAAACATGAATGCGGGGATAGGGGGCCTAGTATCCCTGAAAAGCCCACCGATTGTCAGCCAGTGCCTGAGGGCGGGCCTGAAACTCTCTATAAGAAGAAACGAGCGGACCGGCCGCTCGTTTCTGACTATCGTGACTCGTCATGGAACTTGCAAGTCACAGCACAACCCCGCTTATCGGGTGCTGATCACCAGACGACTGCTCTGTTTGACCTCTTCCATCACCACGTAGGTGCGGGTGTCGTTGACGCCCGGCAGACGCAGCAGGGTTTCACCCAGCAGGCGGCGGTAAGCGGACATGTCGCTGACGCGGGTCTTGAGCAGATAGTCGAAATCACCGGACACCAGATGGCACTCCTGGATCTCTTCGAGCACCTGAACAGCCTTGTTGAACTGCTCGAACACATCGGGGGCGCCACGATTGAGGGTAATTTCCACGAACACCAGCAGAGACGCGTCCAGATAATGAGGGTTCAGAATGGCGGCATATCCTTCGATATACCCTTGTCGCTCCAGGCGACGAACCCGTTCCAGACACGGTGTGGGACTCAGGCCAACTCGTTTGGACAACTCAACGTTCGAAATCCTGCCATCCTTTTGCAGTTCATTCAGAATGTTGCGGTCAATCCTGTCCAAATCCTTTAGCCGACTCTTAGCTTCCATCATTTAATTCCATCCTTTGGCTATTTTTTGGTAAGAATCACCAGTCACTTTATAATAATGGTCACAAATCCTGTCAATACCTGAATATACTAGGCGCAAATGTCGCTTAACATCTAGGCAACATAAACCACCAATCGATAGACGAGGGATAGCATGATTATCGGTGTACCTAAGGAAATAAAAAACCATGAATATCGCGTAGGCATGGTTCCGGCCAGTGTACGTGAACTGACAGCACGAAACCATACTGTTTTCGTCCAAAGCGGCGCAGGAAATGGCATTGGGTTCAGTGACGCAGATTATCTGGCTGCCGGAGCCGAGATCCTGGCCTCCGCTGCCGAAGTTTTCGCCAAGGCGGAGATGATCGTCAAGGTCAAGGAACCCCAGGCAGTGGAACGGGCCATGCTGCGTCCTGGCCAGACCCTCTTTACCTATCTGCATCTGGCGCCGGACCTGGCCCAGACCCAGGATCTCATCGACAGTGGTGCCGTCTGCATCGCCTATGAAACCGTCACAGACGGTCGTGGCGGTCTGCCCCTGCTGGCCCCCATGTCGGAAGTGGCCGGACGCATGTCTATTCAGGCCGGTGCCCAGGCACTGGAGAAATCCCGTGGCGGCAGCGGCGTGCTGCTCGGTGGTGTGCCCGGTGTGGAACCGGCCAAGGTGGTGATCATCGGTGGTGGTGTGGTGGGCTCCAACGCAGCCCGCATGGCCGTCGGCCTGCGTGCCGACGTCACCATCCTCGACAACAACGTCGATACCCTGCGCCGTCTCGACAGCGAGTTCCAGGGGGCTGCCAAGGTGGTCTACTCCAACCGCGAGACCCTGGAGCGCCATCTGCTGGCGGCGGACCTGGTCATCGGCGGCGTGCTGGTGCCTGGCGCCACTGCGCCAAAACTTGTCAGCCGTGACCACATTGCTCGCATGAAACCCGGTGCGGCCATCGTGGACGTGGCCATCGACCAGGGCGGCTGTGTCGAGACCTCCCATGCCACCACCCATGAAGATCCCACCTTCATCGTCGACGAGGTGGTGCACTACTGCGTGGCCAACATGCCGGGTGCCGTGGCGCGGACCTCCACCGTGGCCCTGAACAACGCCACCCTCCCCTTCATCATCAAGCTGGCCGAACAGGGCTATCGCAACGCTCTGCTCGCCGATCCCCACCTGTTGCACGGCCTGAACGTGATGGCGGGCAAAATCACCTGCAAGGAGGTTGCCGTGGCCCACAATCTGGCTTACACGGATCCCCTGACCCTGCTGAACTGATCGCGTCCCTGCAAAGGGAGGTAGATGAGTGAAAATCCGCCCGCGATGGGCGGTTTTTTTATGCCTGCCATCCCCGGCTCACCCCTCTTGTTGGCGATTGCCCCAATCGATGCGCTGGCCTTTGACCACGGATCACGAATTACCTACAATCGCGCAAACTCATCACGTCTCGGAAATCACATCATGAGCCAAGTCACTCACAGCAAACTGCTGATCCTGGGATCCGGTCCGGCAGGTTACACTGCGGCCGTCTATGCCGCTCGCGCCAACCTCAATCCCCTGCTCATCACCGGCATGCAGCAAGGTGGTCAGCTGACCACCACCACCGAAGTGGAAAACTGGCCAGGGGACGCGGAAGGGCTGACCGGCCCGGCCCTGATGGAGCGCATGAAAGAGCATGCAGAGAAGTTCGATACCCGCATCCTCTTTGATCACATCAATGAAGTGACGCTGACCGAGCGTCCCTTCCGCCTCAAGGGCGACAACGGGGAATACACCTGCGATGCGCTGATCCTCGCTACCGGCGCCTCCGCCAAATACCTGGGTCTGCCCTCAGAAGAGGCCTTCAAGGGCCGCGGCGTCTCCGCCTGCGCCACCTGTGACGGCTTCTTCTACCGCAACCAGGAAGTGGCCGTGGTCGGTGGCGGCAACACCGCCGTGGAAGAGGCTCTCTATCTGGCCAACATCGCCAAGAAGGTGCACCTCATCCATCGCCGCGACGAGTTCCGCGCCGAGAAGATCCTGATCAAGCGCCTCAACGACAAGGTCGAGAGCAGCAATATCGTCCTGCACACCCATCAGACCCTGGACGAAGTACTGGGTGACGACATGGGCGTCACCGGCGTGCGCCTGCGCAGCACCCGGGATGACACCACCTCCGAGCTGCCGCTGATGGGGGTCTTCATCGCCATCGGTCACCAGCCCAACACCCAGATCTTCGAAGGGCAGCTGGCGATGGAAAACGGCTATCTGAAGGTGCGTGGCGGACTGGAAGGGTTCGCAACCCAGACCAGCATCCCGGGCGTGTTCGCCGCCGGCGACGTGGCCGATCACGTCTACCGCCAGGCGATCACCTCCGCAGGGACCGGCTGCATGGCCGCCCTCGATGCAGAGCGATATCTGGACGCACAATAATCGGAAGGATATAAAGGGCATGCCAGTTGGCATGCCCTTTTTTATTGCAAGGAGCAGGATGAAACGAAAAATAATGATAGTGGAAGACAGCCTGACGGTACGCCGCATGCTGACCCAGGCCATTGCGCAGCAGACCGGGCTGGAAATCGACGCCTTCGATACCCTTGAAGGGGCTCGCGATTGCCATGGGGAAGATTATGTGGTCGCCCTGGTGGATCTCACCCTGCCGGACGCCCCCAGCGGAGAAGCTGTCAATGTGCTGAGGGAGCGTGGGTTGCCGGTGGTGATCCTGACGGCCGACATCAGCGAAGAGAAGCGGGAAGCCTGGCTGGAAGCCGGGGTGCTGGACTATGTGATGAAGGATTCACGTCACTCCCTGCAATATGCCGTCGGTCTGGTGCACCGCCTCTACCTCAACCAGGCCATCGAAGTCTTGGTGGTCGACGATTCACGCACCTCCCGTCACCGTACCGCGGCCCAGTTGCGCAAGCAGTTGTTGCAGGTGCACGAGGCCAATTCAGCCCGCGATGCGCTGGCGCAGCTCGAGCAGCACCCCGCCATTCGCCTGATGCTGGTGGACTACTACATGCCGGAGATCGATGGCATCAGCCTGGTGCGAATGCTGCGCGAGCGCTACAGCAAGCAGCAGCTCGCCATCATCGGCATCTCGGTGTCGGACAAACACGGCCTCTCGGCACGCTACCTCAAGCAAGGGGCGAATGATTTTCTCAATCAGCCCTTTGAACCCGAGGAGCTGCAGTGCCGGGTCAGCCACAACCTGGAGGCCCTTGAGCAGTTCAACAACATCCAGGAATCGGCCAACCGAGACTACCTGACCGGACTTTACAACAGACGCTACTGGTTCAACGAGGGTCAAAAGTGGTTCGAGGAGCATCAGCGCCATCAGGCGCAGCTCTCCCTATGCGTGCTCGATGTGGATCACTTCAAGCAGGTCAATGATCACTGGGGGCACGCCATCGGCGATCAGCTGCTCTGTCACCTGGCCAGGCTGCTCACCCAGTTCTTCCCGGATGCCATGATAGCCCGATTCGGTGGTGAAGAATTTGCCCTGATGGTGCCCCACTGCCCCGTTCCCGTGCTGCTCAAGCGGCTGGAAGGGCTTCGTCTGCAAATGCGCCAGCAACCGCTGTCCCGGGAGATATCGCTCTTTGTACGCGCCAGTTTCGGCGTCATCAATGTCGGGCGGCTCTCCATGGACGAGGCGCTGAGCGAGGCAGATCGCCAGTTGTATCAGGCAAAGAATACCGGGCGAGACAAGATAGTCTGTCAGGACGTCTGAGCAAGCATCAGCAGAGGCACTCCGTGTAGTACCGCCCGGCGCCCCTTGTGTGGCGGCCGCCGGGTCAGTCCCTTCTTCACCGTTCAATAGGTCTTGTCGACCCGCACCCCATCGCTGAAATAGAGGATGCGCACCTTGTCGCCCTGCGCAAAGACCATGGCCGGATCGTAATCCTGGATCACGTTGATGAGCCCGTTCTGCTCGTTGCGGATCAGCAGCTCCACCAACTTGTTCTCCACCACGCTGCCCCCTGACTGAAACTGCTGCACCGCCGCCGCTCCCGCCAGCGCTCCGACCGCAGTGGCAATTTCCCGCCCGTGCCCACCGCCAAACTGGTTGCCGAGCAGCCCGCCAAGCACGGCCCCTCCCAGAGTTTTCCAGCCGGAATGCTCCGATTCCACCATCTGGCGCTGGGTGATGTTGCGCACCGCATCCACCTGGCCGAAGACCACCTGCTCCACCGGACGCGCCGTGTTGCGTTCATACACCGCACTCCAGGCCGGCGCCGTGACAAAGCCAAGCAAGCTGGATACTATCAGGATAATGGCCTTCATCTATGAACCTCTGCCTTATGTCTCGCTATCTTACCGAACTGGATGATGAGCTGTGCTGGTTTCCCTCCCCCAGCCATGCGCTGGAAGAGCCCAACGGGCTGCTCGCGATTGGGGGAGATCTCTCTCCCGCTCGATTGCTGGCAGCTTACCACAGCGGGATCTTTCCGTGGAATGAACCCCATCAGCCACTGCTGTGGTGGTCACCGGACCCCAGGGGAGTCATCGTGCCCGAGGAACTCCACATCGGCCGCAGCCTGCAGAAGTGTTTGCGCCGCACCCCCTTCGAGATTTACATCAATCGCGCCTTTGATGACGTCATTGCAGCCTGCGCCGCCCCCCGTCGCACCGCCAGCGGCACCTGGATAAGTGCCCCCATGATCGACGCCTATCGGCGCCTTCATCGCCTCGGTCATGCCCACTCCATCGAGATCTGGCAGGATGATCAGTTGCAGGCAGGCCTCTATGGCCTCTCCCTGGGCCGACTCTTTTGTGGTGAATCCATGTTCAGCCGCATCGACAATGGCGCCAAACTGGCCATGGTGGCCCTCTGTCGCCACTTTGCAGGGCATGGCGGTGCCCTCATCGACTGCCAGATGCAAAACGACTTTCTGGCCACGCTGGGCGTCCAGGAGTGGCCAAGGCAGCGCTTTCTGACCACCCTGGCCACCCTCACCCGGCAACCGTTGCAAGAGGGATGCTGGCAACCGAGGAGAATCAGCCTATGAGTGAAGAAGTGATCCTCAAGGTCGGGCTGACCCCCAGGCACCCGTGCAGCTACCTCGGTCACGAGCAGGAGCAGTTGCTGGTCTTGATGGACCATGAATTGCTCAACGCCACCGGGTACGAACGGCTGCTGACGGCAGGATTCCGGCGCAGTGGCAACGACATCTATCGTCCTCACTGCCCCGCCTGCAGCGCCTGCCAATCCTTGCGCATACACAGTGAACGCTTCATCCCGAGCCGTGGGCAGAAACGCATCCGCCAGTTGAACCGGGATCTCGAACTCGTGCTGAGCTATGACGACAAGCCCGAGTATTACCAGCTCTATGAACGCTATATCCGTGAGCGTCATCGGGATGGCAGCATGTATCCTCCGAGCCGGACCCAATACAAGGGGTTCCTGCACTGCGACTGGATGCCCCCCCTTTATCTGGAGATACGCAAGGAGGGACGCCTCATCGGCGTGGCCACCACGGACCTGCTTCCCCACTCTCTGAGCGCCATGTACACCTTCTTCGACCCCGACTATGCCGACCGGTCGCTCGGCACCTTCGCCATCCTGAGCCAGTTGGAACTGGCCAGACGTACCGGTCGTCAGTGGCTCTATCTGGGGTATCTGGTGGAGGAGTGCCGCAAGATGAATTACAAGCGCCAATACCTGCCCCATGAGCTGCTGGTACAGGGCGAATGGAAAAAAATCGACACCAAGCCCGAGTAAACTTTACACATAGCCTTAAATCCGGCATGATCCAGCGGTTTTTTGTTGTGGCTTATCAAGAGGATTCAATGGCTAAAGAAGACAGTATTGAGATGCAGGGTACCATTCTCGAAACCTTGCCCAATACCATGTTCCGTGTGGAACTGGAAAATGGTCACGTGGTTATCGCTCATATTTCCGGCAAGATGCGCAAAAACTACATCCGTATCCTGACTGGGGACAAAGTAACGGTGGCTCTGACTCCGTACGATCTCTCCAAGGGACGTATTGTTTTCCGCTCTCGCTAAGCCAGGAATTCAGCAAAAAACCCCAGCCTCTCGGTTGGGGTTTTTTGTCATTTCCGGCCTTGCTCACAGTCAGTGAGAGACAGCTTCAACGTTGACCTGAAAATCAAAGCTGAGGCTGTTGTTCACCAGCTCGACCTTCACAATGCCGCCATCGACCAGGGAACCGAACAGGATCTCGTTGGCCAGGGGCTTCTTGAGGTGCTCCTGAATGACCCGACCCATGGGTCTTGCCCCCATTGCCCTGTCATACCCTTTCTCTGCCAACCAGTGGCGCGCTTCTTCAGACACCTCCAGTGAAACGCCCTTGGCATCCAGCTGAACCTGCAGCTCGACGATGAACTTGTCGACCACCTGATGGATCACTCCCATGTCGAGATGGTTGAACCAGATGGTGTGATCGAGCCGATTGCGGAACTCCGGACTGAACGTCTTGTTGATCACCGCCATGGCATCGTGGCTCATGTCCTGCTGCTGGAAGCCGATGGACTTGCGCTGGGTTTCCTGAACCCCTGCGTTGGTGGTCATCACCAGGATCACATTGCGAAAATCTGCCTTGCGCCCGTTGTTGTCCGTCAGGGTACCGTTGTCCATCACCTGCAGCAGCAAGTTGAAGACATCCGGGTGCGCCTTCTCGATCTCGTCAAGCAGCACGACGGAGTGCGGATGCTTGAGGACGGAGTCGGTCAACAGCCCTCCCTGCTCGAATCCCACGTAACCGGGAGGAGCCCCTATCAACCGGGACACGGTATGGCGTTCCATGTATTCCGACATGTCAAATCGCAATACCTCGACCCCGAGCGCCTTGCCAAGTTGCTGGGTCACTTCGGTCTTGCCCACCCCGGTCGGGCCGGCAAACAGGAAGCAGCCCACAGGTCGGCGTTCGTTGCCAAGCCCTGAACGTGACAACCGAATGGCATCGGTCAGCACCTCGATGGCCTTGTCCTGCCCGAACACCACCATCTTGAGATTACGCTCCAGATTCTTCAGCACTTCCTTGTCGGAGGAGGAGACAGATTTCTCGGGAATACGGGCAATCTTGGCAACAATGGCTTCGATTTCCGGCACATTGATCACCTTCTTGCGCTTGCTGACGGGCAAGAGGCGTTGCCCTGCCCCCGCTTCGTCGATGACGTCGATGGCCTTGTCAGGCAGATGGCGATCATTGATGTACTTGGCGGAAAGCTCCACCGCCGCCCGGATCGCCTTGACGGTGTAACGCACGCCATGGTGAGACTCATAACGGCTCTTGAGTCCCATCAGAATGCGAGTGGTGTCGTCTACTGTGGGTTCGACGATGTCGATCTTCTGGAAGCGGCGAGCAAGGGCCCTGTCCTTCTCGAAGATCTGGGCATATTCTTGGTAGGTGGTGGAGCCCACGCAGCGCAGCAAACCATTGGAGAGCAGCGGCTTGATGAGGTTGGCCGCATCCAGCTGCCCACCGGAAGCCGCACCAGCGCCAATGATGGTGTGGATCTCGTCGATGAAGAGGATGGCCCCCTCCTGACGTTCGATCTGCTTGAGCAGCACCTTGAGGCGCTTCTCGAAGTCACCACGATACTTGGTGCCCGCCAGCAGGGAGCCCATGTCCAGGGAGTAGATGGTGCTACCCGCAATCACCTCGGGCACATCCCCCTTGACGATACGGTAGGCAAGCCCTTCGGCGATGGCGGTCTTGCCCACGCCGGCTTCCCCGACCAGCAAGGGGTTGTTCTTGCGGCGGCGGCACAATACCTGAATGGTGCGATTGAGCTCCTGATCACGGCCGATGAGCGGATCGATACGCCCCTCCAGCACCAGCTGGTTGAGGTTGGTGGCAAAGCTTTCTATCTGGGCAGAGGATACCTCGTCATCAGATTCCGCATTGTTGCCACCACTCTCGGGCTTGTTGTCCTTGCGCACCCCGTGGGACAGGAAGTTCACCACATCCAGGCGGCTTATTTCGGCTTTTTTCAGGAAGTAGGCGGCCTGGGACTCTTGTTCGCTGAAGATGGCGACCAGGACATTGGCGCCGCTCACCTCGGTATTGCCGGACGACTGGACATGGAAGACGGCACGTTGCAGCACGCGCTGGAAGCCCAGCGTCGGCTGGGTTTCCCTGTCTTCGTCGTCACGGGGGATGAGCGGAGTCGTTTGATTGATGAAGGCGCGGATCTCTTTGCGCATCTGTTCCACATCCGCACCACATGAACTCAGCGCCTCATGGGCTGAGCTGTTATCCAGCAGGGCCAACAACAGGTGCTCGACGGTCATGAATTCGTGGCGCTCGTCACGGGCCAGCTTGAAAGCCTCGTTCAGCGTCTTTTCTAGATCTTTGTTCAACATAGGCACCTCCCCTCAGTACAGCAACAATGCGGTGTCGTTATCGCCATCAAGTCATCAGATTCAAGCCTTTTCCATGGTACATAGCAGTGGATGTTCGTTGTTACGTGAATAGGTGTTGACCTGGACCACTTTGGTCTCGGCAATCTCGGCGGTAAATGTGCCGCAGACTCCCTTACCACTATAATGCACGCTCAGCATCACCTGAGTGGCCTTCTCCAGATCCATACCAAAGAACCTTTGCAGCACCTCCACCACGAACTCCATCGGTGTGTAGTCGTCGTTGTTCAGGACGACCTTGTACATGGGTGGCGGTTGCAGCTTCGTTTTCTCTGCCTCTGCAATCTCTTCATTAGCAAAGAGTTCTTTCTGCTTGCTCATAGTTGCGCTTTGGTACCTCTAGATTACTACCGTGTCGCTCAAGATTGTCAATAGACTTGTTAACCAGATCACATCGGTTGTTAACAACTTCTTGACTCGCTTAAAAGTTGGACTAGATTGGTTACTTGCTAATCGGCGCCCGTCTGCTACGGGGTCATGCCCTAGTTATATAAGGCTGGCGCAGGTTACTCAACGACTTCAGGGTAATCAATAAAAGGATGTAGATGTATGGCAACCGGAACAGTCAAGTGGTTCAACAACGCAAAAGGATTTGGGTTTATCTGTCCGGAAGGCGGTGGTGAAGACATCTTCGCTCACTACTCCACGATTCAAATGGAAGGTTACAAGACCTTGAAAGCAGGTCAGGCAGTCAACTTTGAACTGCAGCAGGGGCCGAAAGGAAATCATGCCTCTGTCATCGTGCCAAACGAAGCACAGAACATCTAAGAGTCAAACTGGATAAATTAAAAAGCGGCATCCCAAGGGATGCCGCTTTTTTACGGACAGGCACTAAGAGGGGAACAAGAAAGGCCAAGCCTTCCTTGTTCCCTGCTCCTGCTGCCGCTACTTCAGCGGGCCAGCAGGATGTTCAGCATGCGGCGCAGCGGTTCGGCGGCGCCCCACAGCAGCTGGTCACCCACGGTAAAGGCGGCCAGGTATTCCGGGCCCATGTTGAGCTTGCGCAGACGACCCACCGGGATGCTGAGGGTGCCAGTAACGGCAGCCGGGGTCAGCTCGCGGGCGGTGATGTCGCGATCGTTGGGGATCACCTTGACCCAGTCGTTGTGGGCAGCCAGCAGGGCTTCGATCTCGGCCAGCGGCACATCTTTTTTCAGCTTGATGGTGAAGGCCTGGCTGTGGCAGCGCAGGGCCCCGATCCGCACGCACAGACCATCCACCGGGATAGCGGCGTTTTCGATACCCAGGATCTTGTTGGTCTCGGCCTGGCCCTTCCACTCTTCACGGCTCTGGCCGTTGTCGAGCTTGGTGTCGATCCAGGGAATGAGGCCACCGGCCAGCGGCACACCGAAATTGTCCACCGGCAGGGTGCCGGAGCGGGTCTTCTCGGTGATCTTGCGCTCGATGTCGAGGATGGCGGAGGCGGGATCCGCCAGCTCCACCGCCACTTCATCCCGCAGCATGCCCATCTGGGTGACCAGCTCGCGCATGTGGCGGGCACCACCACCGGAGGCCGCCTGATAGGTGGCCACGCTCACCCACTCCACCAGATCGGCCTTGAACAGGCCACCCAAGGCCAGCAGCATCAGGCTGACGGTGCAGTTGCCGCCAACGAAGGTCTTGATGCCGTTGTTCAGGGCGTGTTCGATGACGTCGCCGTTGACCGGATCCAGGATGATGACCGCGTCCTTCTCCATGCGCAGGGAGGAGGCGGCGTCAATCCAGTAGCCCTGCCAGCCGGCGGCTTTCAGGCGCGGATAGACATCCTTGGTGTAGTCGCCGCCCTGGGCGGTGATGATGACGTCCTGCGCGGCCAGTGCCTCGAGATCGAAGGCGTCCTGCAGGGTGCCGGCATCGACGCCAAAATTGGGGGCGGCCTCACCGGCCTGGGAGGTGGTGAAGAAGGTGGGTTGAATGCGGGCAAAATCCTTCTCTTCCTGCATCCGGCTCATCAACACCGAACCCACCATGCCACGCCAACCGACCAAACCTACTTTTTTCATAATGTCCTACCCTGGATAGCTGCTTATAGAAATCGTGTGTGGTACCCGTGACCCCCTGCCTTGGCGCCAGCCGTTTACAAGGGATTCACAATATATGAGTTGCAAAAAATGCGTCTGTCCACATTACGGATTGTGACGGCGGGCGCAAGTCGAATTGCGCAATATTCTGTGCCATTCGCTGCAATATCCGTCGGCCTGGCCGACCTGCGGGCAGCCGATTGGCATCCTGCCTCCAGTTGGGGCATCATTGAGACCGACCGGCAGCCCCGCTGCCCCTCGGGGACGGCCCCGAGGCCTCCTGATACGCAGGGACGACCCTGCTTCCTGCGGAATCTGCCTTATGTCGTGGTTGCTCCTGCTGTTGGCCGGCCTATTCGAGGTCGCCTGGGCCATCGGCCTCAAGTACACCGACGGTTTCAGCCGTCCCCTCCCCACCCTGCTGACCCTGATCGCCATGGCCGTGAGCGTGCTGCTGCTCGCCATGGCGGTCAAACAGTTGCCCCTTGGTACCGCCTACGCAGTCTGGACCGGCATCGGCGCGGTCGGCACCGTGCTGATGGGGATCTGGCTGTTCAACGAACCGGCCACCCTGGCCCGGGTGCTCTGCCTGCTGCTCATCATCGGCGGGATCCTGGGTCTGAAATTCATCGGTTAGGCGCGCTGAAAGGGCCGGGTACACCGGCCCCGACGTGGCAAGCTCCAGGGGACGATGTCAGCCCGGCGTGTTGCCGTGTTCCTCTGCTTGCTGATGTGTTCGCAGGCGGTGGGTAAAGGCGGGCGGCACAGACGTGGCATGGCGAGCAAGATCCTCCCCATGACCGCCCGGGCGAGCATGAGGCGCCTCCTTTTATCTTTTCGTCTGCTCCTTCAATCACTCCACCAGCGTCTGCTCGATGCGGGCCCCAGGCATCATCTGCGTAAGACCGGCAATCAGCCTGTCGCCGGCCTCCCACAAGGCCGTGCGCGGCATCGGCGGCAGACACTCCAGAATGAACCACATCCGGGGGGAAGAGAGGCTCAGGCGAGTGCGGATCCCCTGGCGCCAGTTCCAGCGGCGACAGGTGACGCCGAGATCGTCCCGCCACACCACCTCTCCGGGAGCCGGTGCCTCCTGGGTTGGCAGCCCTTCTTTGAGGGTGTCAAAGCATTCGCTGCCATCGGCAATCACCAGGCGCGGCGCTCCCACATAGGCCGCCAGATCCTCCCCGCCCACGGGAATGGCATACTCGATGCTGATGGCGTTGTAGAGATCGACCACGGGATCGATGGCGGGCAAGACGCCATCGCGCAGCACCCGCTTGCGCAGTGCCTGGGCCGAGCAGGGCGTGCGGGCAGGCTTGGCGCCAAACCCCTTGAATACCTGATCCCAGGCGGCCAGATGTTCAAGGGCCCAGGGGGCCTCGTCGGTGCCAAGGGCCGCACATGCCCGGGCCAGGGCCCGCTCCCCCACCAGAGTGTCAATCACGGGGGCGGCTTCCACCACGATGCTGAGGGCACAAAAGCCCGGCGCCAACCTGGCTATCTCGGGGTCGATACGGGGGATCATCGGGAACATTCAGCACTCCTGGTCAAGGTTCATCAAGACGGGGGGGCGGAACGGGCACGGGCGTTTCCCTCTTTTCCTCCCCCCACCAACGGTTGACGCCATGATGAAGGGCACAGGGTCATAATAAAATTTACTTTATCTTAATTGTGTTAAGTAAAACTGATGACCCAACCCTCTTTCCCATGAAAAATCGCCGCCCCGCAGCGCACCACCCGACCCCACTGCCACACCCCGCCCCTCCAATGCAGACCTGGGCAAACCCACACCATTGCCCTGGCCGCTTTCCCCGTCACTCATGCTATTATCTGCGTCCAAACATGAGCCCATAAAATCAGGACATTGTGATGACCGACCACACTTTTATTCCCGGCAAGGACGCAGCGCTGGAAGATTCCATTGAACGCTTCCAGACCAAGCTGCAAGCCCTGGGGTTTGATATCGAAGAGGCCTCCTGGCTCAACCCCGTGCCCAACGTCTGGTCCGTGCACATCCGGGACAAGGAGTGCGCTCTCTGCTTCACCAACGGCAAGGGTGCCAGCAAGAAGGCGGCGCTCGCCTCCGCCCTTGGCGAATATTTCGAGCGTCTCTCCACCAACTACTTCTTCGCCGACTTCTACCTGGGCGAGCAGGTAGCCAATGGCGACTTCGTCCACTACCCGAACGAGAAGTGGTTCCCCATCGAGGGGGATCAGCTTCCCACTGGTCTGCTCGACTCCTTCACCCGCAAGTTCTACAACCCGGACGGTGAAGTGACCGCCGACATGCTGGTGGACCTGCAATCCGGCAACGAGGAGCGCGGCATCGTCGCCCTGCCCTTCGAGCGCCAGTCTGATCACCAGACCGTCTACATCCCGATGAACATCGTCGGCAACCTGTATGTTTCCAACGGCATGAGCGCCGGCAACACCCGCACCGAAGCCCGCACCCAGGGGCTGTCGGAGGTGTTCGAGCGCCACGTGAAGAACAAGATCATCGCCGAGGCCATCAGCCTGCCCCAGATCCCGGGCGAGGTCATCGCCCGTTACCCCGGCATCAAGGCGTCCATCGATGCACTGGAGGCCGAAGGCTTCCCCATCTACAGCTTCGATGCCTCCCTCGGCGGCCGTTATCCGGTCATCTGCGTGGTGCTGCTCAACCCGAGCAACGGCACCTGCTTTGCCTCCTTCGGCGCCCACCCGCGCTTCGAGGTCGCCTTCGAGCGCACCGTCACCGAACTGCTGCAAGGGCGCAGCCTCAAGGATCTGGACGTCTTCGTACCGCCGTCGTTTGACAACGAGCAGGTGGCGGATCACCACAACCTGGAGACCCACTTCATCGACTCCTCCGGCCTCATCAGCTGGGATCTGTTCAAGGAAGAGTCCGACTTCGAGTTTGCCGACTGGGACTTCCGTGGCACCTCGCAAGAGGAGTTCGACCACCTGATCGGCATCTTCCACGAGCTGGAGCAGCCGGTCTACATCGCCGACTACGAGCATCTGGGTGTCTACGCCTGCCGTATCCTGGTGCCCGGCATGTCCGACATCTATCCAGTGGAAGATCTGCTGCTGGCCAACAACACCATGGGGGCCCACCTGCGGGAGACCATCCTGGCGCTGCCGGCGCTCGAGTGGGACGCAGAGCAGTACATGGCCCTGTTCGACCAGCTGGATGAAGAGGGGCACGACGAGCGGACCCGGGTGCGCGAGCTGCTCGGCATCGCCGCCGCCAAGGGCACTGCCCTGCACACCCTGCGCGTCGGTGAGCTCAAAGCCATGCTGGCGCTGGCCGCTGGCGACCTGGAGAGCGCCCTCGACCTCATCGACTGGACCATGGAGTTCAACCAGTCGGTGTTCCCGGCGGATCGCGCCGCTTACTACCGCGCCCTGCGCGCCTGCGTCGAGCTTTTCCTCGACGAGGAACGCGACCCCGAGCAGTACCGCCCGGTGTTCGCCCGCATGTTCGGGGAAGAGACCCTGGCACAGGCGTGGGCCAACGCCCGCGGCGAGGCGCGCTTCCACGGTCTGGAAGCCGCCGATCTCTCCCTCTCCCAGTTCCCGCTGCACCAGAAACTGCTGGCCGCTTACGAGAAATTGCAAAAAGCCAAACGAATCCATACCTGGAACTGATATGCTAGCGTGACGAAGGGGCCTTATGGCCCCTTCTGTTTTATGGTCTACGCTTTGGCTGGCCGTGCCACAAAGATGAAATAAAAGACAAAAAATACCTCTTAGGGGGTTGTTAATTTGGCACTCATGGTGCAGTGCGGCTGCACAGGTGCCTTGCCGGTACGTTTTTCAGGGCGCCCTTTATAAGCTCTTAAAAATCATAAAATTAATAACAGACTCATTTCTGTTTCACCTGAAACCTGGTGTAAAGAAACGCTTCCGGATGGCGAAAAATCCTGTAGTAAAATTACATTCACAATCTGTAATTCTTGATCGGAGTCAATTTTGGGGATCAGCCCCTTTGTTATGATTTCCACAGGCAAAATATGCAGGTACTGAGAATTGAAAGCAGAATCTCCCTTTGATTGTCTGAAGCCCGAAGCCATCGCCGCCCTGGCCGAAGACATTACCTATGCCAAGGCCACCAAGCCCGCATACAAGGTCATTCCCCTGGCCATCACTGCTGGCGCCTTCATCGCCATCGCCTTCGTCTTCTATATCACCGTCACCACGGGCTCAAGCGGCATGGCCTGGGGCATGTCCAAGCTGGTGGGCGGCATCTGCTTCTCCCTCGGTCTCATCCTCTGCGTCCTGCTCGGCGCCGAACTGTTCACCTCCACTACCCTCACCCTGGTAGCCAAGGCGGCCAATCGCATCAGCTGGGCCCAGCTGCTCAAGAACTGGGGACTGGTCTACTTCGGCAACCTCATCGGCGGTCTCATCATCGTCGGCCTCATCATCATGTCGGCACAATACATGGCAGCGGATGGTCAGTGGGGGCTGAACGCCATGAAAGTGGCCCAGCACAAGATCCATCACACCTTCTTCGAGGCCGTGGCCCTTGGCATCCTCTGCAACCTCATGGTGTGTCTCGCCGTGTGGATGGCCTTCGGCGCCCGCAGCGCCACCGACAAGGTGATGGTGATGCTGCTCCCCGTCGCCATGTTCGTGGCCTCCGGTTTTGAGCACAGCATCGCAAACATGTTTATGATCCCGGTCGGTATCGCCATCCACAGCGTCGCGAGCCCGGAATTCTGGCAGGCCATCGGCCAGGATCCGGCGACCTTTGCCGACCTGACCGTGTCCAACTTCGTCCTGCACAATCTCATCCCTGTCACCATCGGTAATATCATTGGTGGTGGCGTCATGGTTGGGCTGACTTACTGGTTTATCTTCCGTCGCCATCATTAAGGATGGCGGCAGACACATAAATACCTTGAGAGGTAATGAAAATGGCAGAACTTAACGAACAGTTCCAAAAAGCATGGGAAGGCTTCGCAGCCGGTGAATGGCAGACCTCTGTCAACACCCGTGACTTCATCCAGAAGAACTACACCCCGTATGAAGGTGACGAGTCCTTCCTGGCTGGCGCGACCGAAGCTACCACCAAGCTGTGGGACAAGGTCATGGAAGGCATCAAGATCGAGAACCGCACTCACGCGCCGGTCGATTTTGATACCGACCTGCCCTCCACCATTACCGCTCACGATGCCGGCTATATCGACCAGAGCCTGGAGCAAATCGTTGGTCTGCAGACCGACAAGCCGCTCAAGCGCGCCATCATCGCCAACGGCGGTATCAAGATGGTCAAGACTTCTTGCGAAGTGTACGGTCGTCAGCTTGACCCCATGGTCGAGAAGATCTTCACCGAGTACCGCAAGACTCACAACCAGGGCGTGTTCGACGTCTACACCAAAGACATCCTGAACTGCCGCAAGTCCGGCGTCATCACCGGTCTGCCGGATGCCTACGGCCGTGGCCGCATCATCGGTGACTACCGCCGTGTTGCCCTGTACGGTATCGACTTCCTGATGGCCGACAAACTGGCTCAGTTCAAGTCCCTGCAGGCTGACCTGGAAAACGGTGTCAACCTGGAAGCCACCATCCGTCTGCGCGAAGAGATCTCCGAGCAGCACCGTGCCCTGGCACAGATGAAGGTGATGGCTGCCAAATATGGCTGCGACATCTCCGTACCGGCCAAGACCGCCAAAGAAGCCGTACAGTGGACCTACTTCGCCTACCTGGCGGCGGTCAAGTCCCAGAACGGCGCGGCCATGTCCTTCGGTCGTACCTCCAGCTTCCTGGACATCTACATCGAGCGTGACCTGCAAAAAGGCCTGATCACCGAGCAAGAAGCCCAGGAGCTGATGGACCACATGGTCATGAAGCTGCGTATGGTTCGCTTCCTGCGTACCCCGGAATACGATTCACTGTTCTCCGGCGACCCGATGTGGGCCACCGAGACCCTGGCCGGTATGGGCGTTGATGGCCGTACCCTGGTCACCAAGAACAGCTTCCGTATGCTGAACACCCTGTACACCATGGGCCCGTCCCCTGAGCCGAACCTGACCATCCTGTGGTCCGAGAAGCTGCCGGTCGGTTTCAAGAAGTACTGCGCCAAGGTATCCATCGAGACCTCTTCCGTTCAGTACGAGAACGACGACCTGATGCGTCCGGACTTCAACAACGATGACTACGCCATCGCTTGCTGTGTGTCCCCGATGATCGTCGGCAAACAGATGCAGTTCTTCGGTGCCCGTGCCAACCTGGCCAAGACCATGCTGTATGCAATCAACGGCGGTATGGACGAGAAGCTCAAGATCCAGGTCGGTCCGAAGACCGAAATGGTCACCTCCGAGTACCTCGACTACAACGACGTGATGGACAGACTGGATCACTTCATGGACTGGCTGGCCAAGCAGTATGTCGCCGCCCTGAACATCATCCACTACATGCACGACAAGTACAGCTACGAAGCCTCCCTGATGGCGCTGCACGACCGTGACGTCTATCGCACCATGGCCTGTGGTATCGCCGGTCTGTCCGTAGCCGCTGACTCCCTGTCTGCCATCAAGTACGCCAAGGTCAAGCCGGTACGTGATGCCGATGGCGTCTCCATCGACTTCGAAATCGAAGGCGAGTACCCGCAGTTCGGCAACAACGACGCTCGCGTCGATGACATCGCCTGCGACCTGGTCGAGCGCTTCATGAAGAAGATTCAGAAGCTGAATACCTACCGCGGTGCCGTGGCTACCCAGTCCGTGCTGACCATCACCTCCAACGTGGTGTACGGCAAGAAGACCGGTAACACTCCGGATGGTCGTCGCGCCGGTGCGCCGTTCGGCCCGGGTGCCAACCCGATGCACGGTCGTGATCAGAAGGGTGCCGTTGCTTCCCTGACGTCCGTCGCCAAGCTGCCGTTCGCCTACGCCAAAGATGGTATCTCCTATACCTTCTCCATCGTGCCGAACGCGCTGGGCAAAGACATGGAAGCCCAGAAAGCCAACCTGGCCGGCCTGATGGATGGTTACTTCCACCACGAAGCCAACCTGGAAGGTGGTCAGCACCTGAACGTCAACGTGATGAACCGTGAAATGCTGCTGGACGCCATGGAAAACCCGGAGAAATATCCGCAGTTGACCATCCGCGTATCCGGTTATGCCGTTCGCTTCAACTCCTTGACCAAGGAGCAACAGCAAGACGTCATCACCCGTACCTTCACCGCCTCTCTGTAATAGCGTCTCGGTGAACAAAAACCGGCGCCCAGGCGCCGGTTTTTTATGGCCGTTAGCCGGTGTGCAACCAGTTCCTACCTCACAGTTTCTACTGGCGTTGACCCGCTGACTCACTGGCTTTAATCCGCTGGCTCTGGCTAGGCATTAGCTCCCATAACGCCCCTCTCCACTCCCCTCCTCCGCTTGATGCACGGATGTGCCCACCGGCACTCAGGCACTCAGGCACTCAGGCACTCAGGCACTCAGGCACTCAGGCACTCAGGCACTCAGGCACTCAGGCACTCAGGTACTCAGGTACTCAGGTACTCAGGTACTCAGGTACTCAGGTACTCAGGTACTCAGGTACTCAGGTACTCAGGTACTCAGGTACTCAGGTACTCAGGTACTCAGGTACTCAGGTACTCAGGTACTCAGGTACTCAGGTACTCAGGTACTCAGAAAAGCAGAGCAGAACCATGCTCGACCACCACGAGTTTTGCATAGCAACCTCGATCTATTCCCTCTCCCCTTGGGAGAGGGTAAGGGTGAGGGTGAGGGGAAACCACTCTACATCGCTAGCAAGCGCCAGAAAGCAACAAGGGCTGCAGAGTGTAAACTCTGCAACCCTTGTGTCATGGATGCAGTTTAACGGGTGCTGGCTGCGCCAGGGGCGACCTCTCACGACTTCACGATGCTTTCATCTCACCATGAAGTTTCAAACTGCCTTTATCGCAAAAAACTGATCACTTATATGCCAAAAACAACAGAGGCAGCGAAGTCTCACTCCCCTGCCCCTATAGTAAGAAATAAACGGTGGTTTAAAGCTTAGCTCGCCCAGGTGATGATATGGTCGGCCCAATCGCCGGCATGTACCTCATGGATCACCTTGCCGCGCACCGACTGGCCGGCCTGGTGCATGGCGCTGCGGCTGCCGGTGATAAGGGGATGCCACTCTGGCAGGCTCTGCCCCTCCGCCAGCAGGCGGTAGGCACAGGTAGAGGGCAGCCAGTTGAACTCGGCAATCTTGTCGTGGGTGATCTGCAGGCAGTCCGGCTCTTTTTTAAAGCGGTTGTCGTAGTCGGAGCACTGGCAAGTCTTGGTATTGAGCAGGTTGCAGGCCACGTTGGTGAACACCAGCTCCTCGGTGTCCTCGTCAATCAGCTTGTTCAGGCAGCACTTGCCGCAGCCGTCGCACAGGGACTCCCACTCCGTCATGGTCATCTGTTGCAGGCTTTTTACCTGCCAAAAGGGGGTGTTCTGCACGGGTTCACTCTGCTGCATAAAAGTTGGCTCACTCAATACACTGACAAGCGCGTGGTTATACGCCCTATGGCCCGATTTTTCAAGGTTGGTGGAGTCTTTTACTATCGTTCGCCACTGTTGGTACTCCTGAATAGATCGTTAATCATCTGAACACGCGCACATTATTCATATTTTACTGCTGCAAGACTCTTCTTGCTAACAAGGCTAAATAACTGATCCCAATAGTGCTACACCTTCGCTGTACCATAGCCATTCCCCGGGAAAGGAGACACGGTATCCATGAAGTGTTTCACTCGGGCCAGCAGGCTGGCCATTCCTCTGCATTGATGATTGCGCGTGATGGTTTCATGTAACTTGTGCCACAGCCGTTCGATGTGATTAACCCAAGGGCTGTAAACTGGCTGGAACACCAGGCAGAACTTGGGGTTCTTCTTCAACCATCGCTCGGTCTGTTTGCTTTTGTGAATGATGTAGTTATCGAGGATCAGTGTGATGGTTTTGGCTCGTCGGTAGTGGCGACGCAGCTTTTCCAGCATGGCGATAAACAGCGATGAGTTTTTCTTTATCCCGCTGACGTAAAGTACTCTTCCATTGCCTGCATGGAGAACGCCTGCCAGGTAATGTTTGGCGTTCTTTCCAGGTGTGACAACCCGCTTTTGCTGCGCTCTGAACATCCAGTCGGCCCCTAATTTGGGATTAAGGTCTATATCGACTTCATCCTCATAAAACACCGGATTATCTGCATCACAGCGGGCCAGTGCCGCGTCGATATTAGCCATTTTCTCCTGATAGGCAGGGTCTTTTATCCGCAAGGTCGGCACGGGCCTTCGCCAGACAATGCCCATACGCGGTAACCATCGGCGGAGCGTGGAGGCTGCCATATTGAGCCCTGTTAACCGATTGATTTTTATAGCCAATAGTTCAGTACACCAACGGCTGCGCTGATAACCAAAATCTTGCGGAGAAAACTGCATGAGCAGCACCAGTAGGGTGACAATCTTGGCGACAGGTAAGATCGGGGCACGGCCAGCCGGTAAGGCTTCTAGCGCATCTATGCCTTCATCTCGATACCACCGAAGCCAACGACCGATGGTCGAGCGCGCAGCGCCGGTAAGGTGATGAACATCGGTGATCGTGCGTCCTTCATGTAACAGCAAGATGGCCATCAAGCGACGAGCATGTCCTTTATCACGGGTGGCATGGATGATTTTGTGAATGCGGCGCCGTTGTGGTCGTGGCAGAGGTGGTAGGATAGGCAT
>NZ_JAPCIQ010000023.1:0-50542 GCF_027707405.1 Aeromonas sp. QDB68
ATCGATTGGATCGGACATACTGAGTACAGTGAAACCAGAATAGAGCAATTAGATCACATCTTTAATCTGATTGGTATAAGAGATAAGCAAAGCGCTTTTTCTTTCTTCATGGAATATGCATAAGCGGGCATGCTGTACTCAACCCAACGATATGGAGTATCACCATGAAACTGCGAATGACCGCTCTCACCGTTCTCTCCCTGCTGGCTCTCGGTCAGGTCCAAGCCGCCGAGGTGCGGCTGCTGAATGTCTCCTATGACCCGACGCGGGAGCTGTTCCAGGAGTACAACAGTGCCTTTGCCAAGGAGTGGAAGGCCAAAACCGGCGACGATGTGGTGGTGAGCCAGTCACACGGTGGCTCAGGCAAACAGGCTCGTGCCGTGGTGGACGGACTGGAGGCTGATGTGGTCTCCCTGGCGCTGGCCTATGACGTGGATGCGGTGGCCAAGGCAGGTCTCACCGCCAGCGACTGGGAAGGGCGTTTGGCCAACAATGCCTCTCCCTACACCTCCACCATCGTCTTCCTGGTGCGCAAGGGGAATCCCAAGCAGATCAAGGATTGGGGCGACCTGGTGCGCAAGGATGTCGCCATCATCACCCCCAACCCCAAGACCTCCGGCGGTGCGCGCTGGAATTATCTGGCTGCCTGGGGCTATGCCCTGAAGAAAAGCGGCACTGAAGAGGGCGCGAAACAGTTTGTCAGCGATCTGTTCAAGAATGTGAAGGTGCTGGACTCCGGGGCTCGTGGCGCCACCACCAGCTTCATCGAACGCGGGCTCGGGGATGTGTTGCTGGCCTGGGAAAATGAAGCGTTGCTGGTGCTCAATCAGCCGGGCACCAGCGACAAGTTCGAACTGGTGGTGCCCTCGGTCTCCATCCTGGCCGAGCCGCCGGTAGCCGTGGTGGACAAGGTAGCCAAGAAGCATGGTACCGAGGCCGTCTCCAAGGCTTACCTCGAGTATCTCTACTCTGACGAAGGGCAGCGCATCATCGCCAAATACCACTATCGTCCGAGCAATCCGGCGATCCTGAAGGAGACAGCGGCCCAGTTCCCCAACCTGACGCTCTTTACTGTCAAGGATCTGGAAGGAGATTGGGACAAGGCACAGAAGAAGCACTTCGCCCAGGGCGGATCGTTTGACCAGATTTACCAACCGGGCCGCTAAGAGATGAAGGCCCCTGTGACAACAGATAGGAGTACCACGATGAACAAGATCCTTCTGGTTCCCGGTCTGCACAACAGTGGGCCGGATCACTGGCAGAGCCGCTGGCACCAGCAATTTCCCCAGTGGCAGAGAATGATGGGTCTGCCCTGGGACAAGCCGGATCTCACGGTCTGGAGCGCAAAGCTGGCGAGCAAGCTCAGGAGCCGGCGCAGCCGGGTCCACCTGGTCGCCCACTCCTTCGGCGCTCTGACGGCCATCGCTGCCGCCAGACTGCAACCAGACAAGGTCTCTTCCATCTTCATCGTTGCCCCTGCCGATCCTGCCCGTTTCGGTATCCCGGATGAGGTGTTGACGGGGTCCATCAAAGTCTCTGCCCAGTTGATCGCCAGTCGCAATGACCCCTGGATGAGTTTTGAGCGGGCAGAGTTCTGGAGCCGGCAGTGGCAGGTGCCGTTGTTCGATGCGGGGGAAGTGGGCCATATCAATGCCCAGTCCGGCCATGGGGAGTGGCACCAGGGGCTCGCTTTGCTCGGCACCCTATACCGCCGTGCCGAAATGGTGGTGGAGCCTGCTCCTGCCGAGTGGGGCAAGCAGGCCGCACTCAGTTTTCGATGAGGGACCATCGGATTGTCTCGGCACGATTTCCAGGCGGGCTGGCAACTTGGCCAGCGTGACTGACTTTGCATGTTCCCGGTTTTACCGCTCCGTCTTTTAGGTCTTTTATTTATATAAAAGACCTTTTTTTATGCTTATCGCTCTAAAAGCCTTGTTCCACCATTGTTAGATAAAAAAGTGCTTAGCAAAGGCATTATTGGTGTTTGTTGTCCCTGGCCGCCGTGAGCAAAATCGTCACATCCAAAGTATTTATAACAAATGGATGTGTTATGCGATTAAGTTCTTATTCCGTCCTGCCAGGCCTGGGGCCAACGCTGGGCTTCAGTCTGCTCTATCTGGGCATACTGGTGCTGCTGCCGCTCTCGGCACTGGTGCTGTTTGCGGTGAACAACCTGAGCGCCGCCGAGTTCTGGCAGGTGATCGGCTCCCCCCGGGTGCTCGCCTCCTTTCGCCTGAGCTTTGGCGCCGCCTTCATTGCCGCCCTGCTCAACAGTCTGTTCGGTCTGATACTGGCCTGGGTACTGGTGCGCTATACCTTCCCCGGCCGCAGACTGGTGGATGCGCTGATCGACCTGCCCTTTGCCATGCCGACTGCCGTCTCCGGCATTGCCTTGTGCGCCATCTTTGCCCCCAACGGCTGGATTGGCCAATGGGTCGCTCCGCTGGGCATCGAGCTTGCCTACAACCCCATAGGGGTGGTCATTGCCCTGACCTTTATCGGGCTGCCCTTTGTGGTGCGTACCCTGCAGCCGGTGCTGCGGGAAGCGGAGAGCGAGCAAGAGGAGGCGGCCGCGAGCCTGGGTGCCAACCGCTGGCAGACCTTCATCCGGGTACTGTGGCCGACCCTAGTACCTGCGCTGCTCACCGGTTTTGCCCTGGCGTTTGCTCGCGGCGTGGGGGAGTACGGCTCTGTCATCTTCATTGCCGGCAACCTCCCCATGGTGTCCGAGATTGCCCCCCTGATGATCATGAGTCACCTGGAGGAGTATGACTACGCCGGTGCATCGGCCATTGCGTCCGTCATGCTGCTCATTTCCTTTGTGCTGCTGTTGCTCATCAACAAGTTGCAAGCCTGGAGCTGGGCTCGCATCGGAGGAAGCCGTATATGAACGCCTCTACTGCACATCTCGATCAGGCCCAGGAGTCGGCTCCGGCCACCCCGGCGCGTCATCCCCCGGTGACCCATGAACCGGTCTGGGTCAAATGGCTGCTGGTCACCGTCGGTCTGGGCTGGTTTGCCGCCTTGCTGCTGTTGCCGCTGGCCACCGTCTTCATCCAGGCGCTGAGCCCGGGTCTGGCCTTCTTCTGGCACGCCATCAGCGAGCCGGATGCCCTGAGCGCCCTGGGGCTGACCGCTCTGGTGACGCTCTGCTCGGTGCCCCTGAACCTGCTGTTCGGGCTGGCCGCTGCCTGGGCCATCGCCCGGTTCCGCTTCCCTGGCCGGCAACTGCTTATCACCCTCATCGATCTGCCGTTCTCGGTCTCACCGGTCATCGCAGGCTTGATGTTCGTGCTGCTGTTCGGCAGTCGCGGCTGGTTCGGCGAGTGGCTCAGCGAGCACGACATCAAGATCATTTTCGCTACCCCGGGGATCATCCTGGCGACCACCTTCATCACTGTGCCCTTCGTGGTGCGCGAGCTGTTGCCCCAGATGGAGGCGCGGGGCCCGGAGGAAGAGGAGGCCGCCATCATGCTGGGGGCGAGCGGGTTGCAGATGTTCTGGCGGGTGACCCTGCCCGGCATTCGCTGGAGCCTGATGTATGGCCTGCTGCTCTGTACCGCCCGGGCGGTGGGGGAGTTTGGCGCTGTCTCCGTGGTTTCCGGCCACATTCGCGGCCAGACCAACACGCTGCCGCTGCACATCGAGATCCTTTACAACGAGTACCAGACCGGTGCCGCCTTCGCGGTGGCCAGCCTGCTGGCGCTGTTCGGGATCTTCACCCTGTTGGGTGAGACCCTGCTGGCCAGGCTGCGAGGCCAACCGACCCAGTCCCATTGATCCCGAATTAACGGTTATAGGAGAGGCATTCATGAGCATTCAGGTTCAAGGGCTCAACAAGCATTTCAATCAGTACGCGGCGCTGGCCGACATCAACCTCGATTTTCACGACGGTGAGCTGGTCGCCCTGCTCGGCCCCTCCGGCTGCGGCAAGACCACCTTGCTGCGGATCATTGCCGGGCTGGAGCAGGCGGACAGTGGCAGCGTCATCATCCGCGGCGAGGATGCCTCGGATCTCCATGTGCGCGAGCGCAACGTTGGCTTCGTGTTCCAGCACTACGCCCTGTTTCGCCACATGACGGTATTCGAGAACGTGGCCTTTGGCCTGAGGGTCAAGCCGCGCAGCGAACGCCCGGACGAGGCGGCCATCCGCACCCGGGTCAAGGAGCTGCTGGATCTGGTGCAGCTTAGCCACGTCGCGGCACGCTACCCGACCCAGCTCTCCGGTGGTCAGCGCCAGCGGGTCGCCCTGGCCCGGGCCCTGGCGGTGCAGCCCAAGGTGCTGCTGCTGGACGAGCCTTTCGGCGCCCTCGATGCCCAGGTGCGCAAGGAACTGCGCCGCTGGCTGCGTGAGCTTCACGACGAGCTGCATGTCACCAGTCTGTTCGTGACCCACGATCAGGAAGAGGCCCTGGAGGTGGCGGATCGGGTGGTGCTGATGAACGCCGGCAAGGTAGAGCAGATTGGCACCCCTGCCGAAGTGTATGATCAGCCCGCCAGTGCCTTCGTGCACAGCTTCCTTGGCAGCGTGAACCTGTTTCGTGGCAGGGTGGCCGGGCAGGGGCTCGGCATCGGTGAACAGCAACTGGGTGGCCCCATCCCCTCCCATCTGGCAGAAGGGAGTGCGGCCATTGCCTATGTGCGCCCCCACGAGCTGGAGATCCTGCCCTCGGATGCCCCCGGTGGCATTCGCGCCACCATTACCCGCCTGCTGCCCATGGGGCCGCGCATCCGGGTGGAACTGCGTGGCGATGGGGAGACGGGAGGCGCCCACTACGAGGCCGAACTGAGCAAGGAGGCCGCCCGGGCCTTTGCCCCCGGCCAGGGGGTGCGTCTGGTGGCCAGGCAGGCACAGCTCTATCCCGACTACCAGATCTGAGGGCAAGCCGCGAGGTGCGGCCCTCTGTCAGGCTTGCTGCCGGGCTATGATCCCGGCAATCCATAACAAGAGGACGGTGGCACGAGCCACCGCCACTCAGCGCAGGAGGCGATGAGGTGAACTTTCAGCAATTGCGAATCATTCGGGAGGCGGCACGGCGGGATTACAACCTGACCGACGTGGCCAATGCCCTCTTTACGTCCCAGTCCGGGGTCAGCCGCCACATTCGCGAGTTGGAGGAGGAGCTGGGGCTCGCCCTCTTCATTCGCTATGGCAAGCGTCTGCTCGGCATGACCGAGCCGGGCAAGGAGTTGCTGGTGATCGCCGAGCGTATCCTGGGGGATGCCGACAACATCCGCAAACTGGCGAGCACCTTTGCCAATCGCGACTCAGGCCGGCTGCTCATCGCGACCACTCATACCCAGGCCCGTTATGCCCTGCCGAGGGTAGTGAAGGCGTTTCGGGAGCAATTTCCTCTGGTACAGCTGGAGCTGCGTCAGGGGAGCCCGGAGGAGATAGTGCGGCTGGTGCAGACCGGCGAGGTGGACATCGGCATCAGCAGCGAGCAGCTCGACAAGAGCGAAGGGGTGGTGGCCTTTCCCTACTACCGCTGGCACCACAATATCGTCGTGCCGGAGCAGCACCCTCTCACCGCCGAGCGGGAGCTGACCCTGGCCGCTCTGGCCCACTGGCCCATCGTCACCTATCAGGCCGGCCTCACCGGTCGGGCACGGGTGGATGATGCCTTTGCCGAGGCGGGCATAGTGCCGCAGATCCTGCTGACCGCCCAGGACTCCGACGTCATCAAGACCTATGTCGAGCTGGAGATGGGGGTGGGCATACTGGCGGACATGGCGTTCGATTCCCAGCGGGACAAGGGACTGGTGCAGCTAGACGGCAGTCGGTTGTTTGCGCCGCACACCGCCTGGATCGGCCTCAAGCAGGGGCAGTTCCAGCACAACTTTGCCTGGCAGTTCATCCAGCTCTGCAACCCCGAGCTGGCGCTGGCGGAGATCCAGGCCCGCGCCATGAGCAACGAGCCTCTGCTCGACTATCAGATCTGAACCGAGGGGGGATGAAAAACGGGGAGCCATGTGCTCCCCGTTTGTTTGATGTTGACCTGATCTGGCACGGGAAACGCCGAGCGGGTTCCCGCCAGGTCGGATACGTCCCATCACTGCGCTGTCCAGGCCTCCTGCCAGTGGGAACCTACGCCCGGTTCATACTGGGTGGCCGTGCTCGCCCACTGGCTGCACCAGCCGCTGTAGGGGAAGGGTTTGCACTGATAGACCTTGCCGTTCTTCGGCTGCAGCACCCGGGTTCCGGCGGTGTAGGACTTGAGGCCGTCCGGGAAGGTGAACTGGTAATCGCCCCCGCTTGCCGGATCCTTGAACATGAGGTCCTGGGTCTGCTGCACCGCGTCACCACCGGCCTTGGGTTTGCCCTCGATCACCAGCTGATGGTGGCCTGCACTCAAGCCGGTCAGCGCCATGGAGAAACTCTGGCTGCCGTCCTTGATGTCGGCGCTGCTCTGTCCCCTGGCGACACCGCCGTGGTCATAGAGGGTGTTGGTGATGGCGAGATCCCCCTGGGCCGTGACGGTGAAAGCCAGGGTGAGCTTGCCGTTGTCGAGGGGGTAGTCGCTCGCCAGACCGCTCACGCTGATCCCGTTCTCAACCGGGGGCTGCTGTTGCTCAAGCTGGATCTCGACCCGTTGCAGGTTGCTGCCAGCCTTGAGGTAGACCGGGTTCTGGCCATAGACGGGGTTGAACTGGCCGTCCGTACCTTGCTGGCCCGCACGGATCTGGCTCTGCTCGGCGTTGATCTTGCTCGCCAGGGCGTGGGCCCAGTTGTTCTTCTGGCCCTGCCCGGCGCTGGCGATGGTCAGCTCGGTCTGGAGATCGGTGCGCTCGCCATTGGCATCGAACACCCGGGTTCTGGCTTTGTCACCCGCCACCAGGTCGATGGAGGGATAGATGGTCCCTCCCTGGTTCCAGGTCAGCGGGGGCTGGGTGCCATCCTTGAACCGGGCGTCGATCAGGTTGTAGAAGCTGTTGGCGGTATCCCCTACCTCCCACACCCCGAGAATGACCTGATAACCGGTACGCGGGGGCAGGGTGCACTGATGGGTCACCTGTTTGGGGGGCTGCACCATGTTGCCATCGATGACGCAGAAGGGATTGAGATCGAACGCATCCCGGGTGAGGGGCTGGTTCGGGTTCCAGTCCTGCTTGGTGAGGTAGTAGCGCCAGTTGCGGGTCACGTGGTTGGCAGTGAAGGTCCAGCTGATGGCGAAGGGGCCGGCCTGCACCTCACGTTTGGTCCAGCGATCGAGGGTCTGGGTGTTGAGCTCGCCGAATTGGGGGTGACCGGCCGAGGCTATCTGGCCGTCGGCGGGGCCGCCATCAGGGAAGCCGGAGGGGGCTTCCAGGCTCTGGGGTTCCCACTGGATGGCGCCACACTGGCTGTTGCCCCCTGTCTTGCACAGGTAGTTGCGCCCTTCGGGCTGGCTGATGTAGCCGTGAGCGAGCACGCCGCCACTGGCCAGCAGCGCCAGCGCTGCCGCGAGATGGGTGAGTCGGATATTTGCTGCCATACATTCCTCTGTTCGGTGATGTGGGCAGTCACGTTGGCAGGGGAGTTCCCCGAAACACGGTGCTGCAACCCCGCTATCCTGGACAGCTTGTCTTTAGACCGGAGGCTTTGCGTCCTGGCCTTTCAACCAGTTTGCCAAATGACTACAGAAAGGATCATGGTGCCGCCTGTGGCGACCACTCATCATGACTATATTTTGTTAAAAAATTAAGTGTAAAAATTGACAGTGCCGTCTCATCGGAGCAGCGCATCAGCGGTAGATCACGCCATCGGGATCTGCGCGCTGGTTCAGTGCGAGAGGGTGGCCCGGGAGAGGCTCCCGTGGCCATGACAGGAAAGGAGCCCCTGCCAGCCTGGCAGGGGCTCATGGGGCCACTCAGTGGCGGGGTTGCATGCCTGCTCGGGAAGAGGACGCCTGGGTCGGTCGCATCATCCTGTCCTGGGCTTGGGCGTTGTCCAGCTTGAACACCGCCAGTCGCTCGTCGAGGCTTCGGGAGAGACCGGCCAGCAGTTCGCTCTCCTGGGCCAACTGGGAGGCCGCCTGGGACATCTCTAGCGCCGAGTCGTTGATGCCGCTGACGTTGCGGTTCATGTCTTCCGCCACCATGCTCTGCTGCTCCGCCGCCGTGGCGATCTGGGTCGCCATGTCACTCACGTGCTGGATGTGATTGACGATGAGGGAGAGATCCTGCCCCGCCTTCTCGGACTGGTTGACGCTGCTCTCCGCCAGCTTGCGGCTGGCGTCCATGGCGTTGGCGGCGGTGACAGCCCGTTGCTGCAACTGGGTGATGGTACTCTGGATCTCCTCGGTGGAGTGGCGGGTGCGACTGGCCAGCTGGCGCACCTCGTCGGCCACCACGGCGAAGCCACGGCCCTGCTCGCCGGCCCGGGCCGCCTCGATGGCGGCGTTGAGGGACAGCAGGTTGGTCTGCTCCGAGATGGCGCTGATGACCGCCGTCACCTCGCTTATCTGCATCACACCCTCCTTGAGCTGGTTGACCTGCGAGGTGGCCTGATCCACCTCGGTGGCCAGCGCCTGGATGCCGTGCACGCTGGCATGGACATCCTGGTTGCCGAGCCCGGCCTCGCTGGTGGCATCCTGGGTGTCGCGGGCCGTATTCTCGGCGTGACCCGCCACGTCTGCGATGGTGGCGCTCATCTCGTTCATGGCGGTGGCGAGCTGGGCGAGCTGATCCCGCTGACTGTTGACCGCCTGGTTGGTCTGTTCGGCGGAGGTGGCGATGCGCAGGGCGGCATCCGCCACGTTGCGGGCCCCCTGGCTCGCCTCCAGCAGGGCGCGGCGGATGGCATCCAGCCCCTGGTTGGTGGAGCTGGCGACGGTGCCGAGCTCATCCCTGCCCAGCACCGGGATGCTGACCACCAGATCGCCGGCCGCGACCCGGGCCATGGCCTTGTTGATCTCGGCCAGGGGATTGACGATGGAGCGGCTGATGGCGAGTCCCAGCAGCCCCATCAACAGGATCACCAGCAAGGTGGCGCCACCCATCCACTCATATTGCGACCACATGGTGGCCTCAATGTCCTGCAACAACACACCGGAGCCCAGGATCCAGCCCCAGGGCTGGTAGCCCGTCACCAGCGACATCTTCTGGGCCGCCTCGCCGGACGGGGAGACCCACTGATACTCCAGCCTGCCCTGGTGGCCGCCCTTGCCGAGATCCACCATGTGCTGCCAGTGGGACTCGGCAGGGTTGTTGCCCATCTGCTGGCCGACCAGCTCGGGTTTGGCGGGATGCACCACCACCCGACGATCTTCATTCAACACGAACAGGTAGTTGTCCCCGTCAAAGCGCATGCTGTCGAGCATGGCCTTGGCCTGTGCCTTGGCCTGCTCCGGGGGGAGGGTGGCGGCCAGAGCCTGGATCCGGCTCATGGCCAGATCCAGCACCGCCTGCAGCCTGGCTTCCCGTTCACTCATCAGATTGCGGTGCAGGGCACTGGCCGAGATGAGCAGCAGTGCGATGAAGCCGACCAGGGCCAGTGAGAGCAGCAGCATCAGCTTGCGACTCACGGCAATATCACCGAGCTTGAACATAGTCTTATCCTTACTTTCCCATGCGGGTCTGATTGTGGCCGAACTGCCGGCCGGACCTGATTGTTATTATTTTTAACATATCATTAACTTTCAATGGGTTGCGGTGGAAAACAGCCAATTGAGCAGTTTGACAACCAGTATAGCCAGCAGACAGAAACCCTCGCTTTTGATAGCGTGATGGCGCGCATCCCGGCGCACAATTTGTCTACTCAATTTGCAAGAAGTGTGAATGGGTTGGCATTTCACCAAAAAGGAGTGGGCGCCCCGTGGTCGCCCCATAACAAGAGGGAAGTTATGAGTTCCATTGCCAGGAATTATCTCAACCAGCTCAATGCCGATTACCTGCAGGTGCACAGTCGCAAGGAGGACCTGTTCTGGTCCACCTACATGGGCACCAGCGACGATCAGGCAGGCTTCACCGCGGCCGAACAGGCCTACAAGGCGTTCTGTGCCGATCCTGCCCGCCTGCCGGTGTTGCGGGAGATGCAGGCCCAGGCCGAAGAGGCGGATCTCAGGCGCGGCCTGGGGGGCTGGATCGCCTTCTTCGAGTGCAACGTCATCGAAGATCCCGGTGCCTCCGCCCTGATGGACGAGCTGGTGGCCGCCGAGGCGGATCTCTTCACCCGTCGCAAGGGGTTGAAGCTCACCTTGCTGGACGAGCAGGGCCGCCAGGTGCCCGGCAGTCTGCCCGCCGCCAGCACGGCGCTGGCCGCCAGCAGCAACGAGGCGGTGCGCCAGAGCGCGCTCGCCATGTTCCAGACCCTGGAGCAGTGGGTGGTCGACAACGGCTATCTGGCCATCGTCGCGCTGCGCAACCGCTTTGCCCGTGCCATGGGCTATCGCGACTACTTCGATTACAAGGTGCACAAGAACGAGCAGATGAGCCCGGAGCAGCTGTTTGCCATTCTTGACGACTTCATCGCCCGCACCGATGCCCGCTTGCACCAGAGTCTGGCGGAGCTGAAAGCGGCCAAGGGGGAAGCAGCCCTGCTGCCCCACAACCTGCGCTACAGCGTGAGTGGTGACGTGACCCGCCAGCTCGACCCTTACGTGCCCTTCTCCCGGGCGCTGAAGGATTGGGTCGAGAGCTTCCGCCGGCTCGGCATCCAGTACCGCGGTGCCACCCTCACCCTGGATCTGCTGACCCGGGAGGGAAAATACGAGAACGGCTTCTGTCACGGCCCGGTGCCGAGCTTCTGGCAGGATGGAGAGTGGGTGCCGGCGGTGGTCAATTTCACCAGCCTGGCCAATCCGGCCCAGGTGGGCAGCGGTTGGAGCGGGCTCAACACCCTGTTCCACGAGGGAGGCCACGCGGCGCACTTTGCCAACGTCACCGGCAACGCCCCCTGCTTCTCCCAGGAGTTTCCGCCCACCTCCATGGCCTATGCCGAGACCCAGTCCATGTTCTGCGACAGCCTGCTGGACGACGCGGACTGGCTCAAGCGCTACGCCAGAAACGCGGCGGGAGAACCCATCCCCGATGCGCTTATCCAGGCCATGATTGAAGCGCGCCAGCCATTTCGCGCCTTCAACGAGCGCCAGATCGCGCTGGTGGCCTACTTCGAGCGGGATCTCTACGCCATGGCAGATAGCGAGCGCACCCCGGCAGCCGTGCTGGCCCTGGCCCGCCGCTGGGAGCGCCAGATCCTGGGGGTGGAGAGCCCACGCCCGCTGCTGGCTATCCCGCACCTTCTGAACCAGGAGTCGGCCTGTGCCTATCACGGCTATCTGCTGGCGCTGATGGCAGTGGAGCAGACCCGCGCCTATTTCCTGAGGCGCGACGGCTACCTCACCGACAACCCGCGCATCGGGCCGGATCTGGCCACCCACTACTGGGGACCGGGCAACGGCATTACCCACGACGAGACACTGCAGAGCCTCACCGGCGAGGGTTTCAGTGCGGTGCCGCTGGCAGAGGCGTGCAACCGGAGTGCCGCCGAGGCGTGGCAACAGGCGCAAGCATGCATGGCGGCCGCGCGGCAGCGCCCACCGGCAGGGGAGGGGACGCCCCTCGACGCCCATATCCGGGTGGTACACGGGGCCGAGCTTATCGCCGACAACAGCGAGTCCGAGGCGCGCATGCTGGCAGAGTTCGAGGCCTGGATCCGGCGCCTTGAGACCGCTGCACCAGTGAACCCGGCCTGAGCCCTGTGTCGCACCGTCAAAAGAGCCCCATCAGGGGCTCTTTTTTGTGGGTTGAGATGACCTGACCCCATGGCGCCAGCCTTGGATTGGCGGGTGGACAGGCTCAAGTGTCCTTGACGGCGCTGCCCGCTGGTTTTTCTTCCTGCGCCATCTTCCTGGCCTTGACGATCAGCGCTGAGGCGCCCGGTTGCGGGCAAGAGGCGACGCCCTACCCTTGGCAGGGTGTCTGCATGGCGGGTTGACGGCCATTTCCCCCTGCTGGCCACAGATATGTTTCTCCCGATATATTGAGTATTCACGGCGATCCCATATCATGGCGCTCGCTCGCCACCAGAGGGTGGCGGCATTCAGATGATTTGCTAACAAGAGAGCCCAGAAGGCTCGCAGAGGGATGGATAGTGAGAGCCGTATTGCTGTGTTTGCTGGGGCTGTGGCCCGCGTTGAGTTTTGCCACTCTGTCCGCCGATATGGTGGTGGTGAAGAAGTCGAGTTACAGCCTGACCCTGATGAAGGATGGCAAGGAAGTGAAGCGCTACTGGATTGCCCTGGGCCCGGCTCCCAAGGGACACAAGCAGCGTGAAGGGGATCAGCGTACCCCGGAAGGTCGCTATACCCTGGACTACAAGAAGAGCAACTCCGGTTTCTACAAGGCCATTCACATCAACTACCCGAATCTGGACGACATCAAGCGCGCCAACGAGCTGGGTGTGAACCCGGGCGGGATGATCATGATCCACGGCCAGCGCAACAGCCTGGGGGATCGCAGGGTGCAGCCGTCCAACTGGACCAATGGCTGCATCGCGGTGCTGAACCACGAGATGGACGAGATCTGGAACGCCATCGAGCCCGGCACTCCCATCATCATCGAGCCCTGATCCTGTCTGCCAACGCCCGCTCTCATGCGGGCGTTGCATTTGTCGCAGACCATGACGTGACACTGCCTCCTGCGCCGTGCTAGTTTTTCCGGTTCGCATTGGCTGTGACAAGGATGATCCCATGATGTCGGAAACCCGCCCCCCTGTGCCCGAGCGCACGGGGGCGCTCTGGTGGCGTGCCACCCTGGATATGCTCCCGCTCTCCATTTCCGTCATCCCCTGGGGAATACTGTGTGGCGCCCTGGCGCTTCAGGCGGGTATGAGCCCGCTCCAGGCACAGCTGATGTCGCTGCTGGTCTATGCGGGGGCGGCCCAGCTCTCGGCCACCACCCTGTTTGGGGCGGGGACGCCGCTGCTGCCCATCATGGGCTCCACCATGGTGATCACCTCCCAGCATCTGCTCTATGGCTTCACCTTCCGGCGCGACGTGCTGCCGCTCTCCCTGCGCTGGCGGGCCAGCATCGCCTTCTTCCTGACCGACGAGATGTTTGCGGTGGCGCTGAAAGAGAGGGAGCGCAGCGGCGCCTTCAATCCCGCCTATGCGCTCATCGCGGGCTTTGTCTTCTATCTGTTCTGGAACCTGGCGACCCTGCTCGGCATCGCCGCCGGCCAGTACATTGACGGGCTGGACAAGATGGGGCTCGACTTTGCCATTGCCGCCACCTTTATCGCCATGACGCTTCCCGCCATGAAGAACCTGCCCATGGTGGCGGCCACTCTGGTGAGCGGCGGGACGGCGCTCGTCACCAAGCCGCTGCTGGCGGAGATCCACATCATCGTCTCGGCCCTGGCCGGCATGGTGGTGGGCTATGTGCTGCACCGGATGAGGAGGTGATCATGGGCTGGCTGATGATAGGGCTGCTGGCCCTGATCACTTTCTTCAACCGTTTTGCCTTCTTCTCGCGGTTGACCCGTTATCAGCCGGGGGCCGAGATGGGGGCTTTCCTCAGCTTCTCGGCCCAGTCGGTGCTGACCGCCATCTGGCTGCCCATCGTCTTCAGCTATGAGCCCGGCCACGGGCTGGACTGGGATCCGGACTACCTGGCCGCCACCCTGCTGGTGACGGTGTTGACCCTGCTGCGCCTGCCTACTCTGGTGGTGGTGGTCGTCGGCATGGGGGGCTTCTTCCTGCTGCGTTGGCTGGGGGGCGTGGCCCTGTTCTGGCCCTGGTGAAGGATGTGCCGTGATCCGGCATGGCGGATGTCTTAATGGGATATCCGCTCAGTTGGGAATGTCACTTCAAAAAAGGCCTCTCAAGTGTGAGGATTTTGGTTCCACCCGCCACGGAGCGAGCCATGTCTTTCACCGAAACCTGCCAGCGCATCGTGCGCGACCCTCTGCTCTCATCGGCCCAGAAGGGTCGGGCCCTGGCGCTCGCCGCCGAAAACGCGTTGCCTTACCCCGAGTTGCCTGCCGCCGTGCAGGATGCCATGGCACAAGGGATGCTGTGCGACATGTTCGAGGGGCACGCCCCCTACAAGCCGCGCTATGTGCTGCCGGATTACGCGCGGTTTTTGCGCCAGGGCTCGGCCTGGCTGGAGCTGGCGCCACCGCGTGACTTCGACGAGGCCCTCGATGCCCTGCGCATCCTCTACCACCACGTGCCCTCCGTCACCAGCATGCCGGTCTGGCTGGGGCGCCTCGATCACCTGCTGCTGCCCTTCGTCGGTGAGCTGGATGATGAAACGCTCCATCGCAAGCTGAAGGCCTTCTGGATCTATCTGGATCGGGTGCTGCCGGATGCCTTCATGCACGTCAACATCGGCCCCGACGACAACCGGATCTGCCGGCTGATCCTGCGCATCGACAGGGAACTCCAGCAGGTGGCGCCGAATCTCAGTCTGTTCCACGACCCGGTGCAGACTCCGGACAGCCTGTTGCTGCAAGGGGTCGAGAACATCTCGGCCTGCAGCAAGCCCCACATCGTCAACTATCCGCTGCACAGGGACACCTTCGACGAACGCGGCTTTGGCATCGTCAGTTGCTACAATGCCCTGCCCCTGGGGGGCGGTGCCAATACCCTGGTGCGCCTTTCCCTCAAGGGCGTGGCCGGGCAGAGCGCAGGGGTTGAGGATTTCATGGCGCGCACACTGCCTCACTATTGCGAGCAGGCCTCGCGGCTCATCGAGGCGCGTGCCGCCTTCCTGCACCGGGAGTCGGGTTTCTTCGACAGCTTCCTGGTGGAGGAGGGGCTGGTCGAGGAGACGCGCTTCGTCCCCATGTTCGGCATCTTTGGCATGGCGGAGGCGGTGAACCTGCTGATGGAGAAGGGAGGTTTGCCGTGGCGCTATGGCCATGACGATGAGGCCAACCAGCTTGGCTATCGCATCTCTGCCCGCCTCTCCGAGTGGGTGGCCAGGAGGGGCCAGACCCATGCCTGGGGCGGCCGCGCCCTGCTCCACGCCCAGGGTGGACTCAGCGTGGACAGGGGCGTGACCCCGGGGGTACGGATCCCCTATGGCGAGGAGCCGGATCCCGCCAGTCACCTGCTGGCCCTGGCGCCCCACCACGGCTTTTATCACTCCGGGATCAGCGAGATCCTGACCCTGGATCCCACCATACGCCAGAACCCGCAGGCGCTGCTGCAACTCTGCAAGGGGGCCTTCGCCCTCGGCATGCGCGAATTCAGTGCCAACGTGGCGGACAGCGATCTGGTGCGGGTGACCGGCTACATGATCCGCAAGCGCGATGTGGCCCGCTTCGCGGCAGAAGGCTCGCGGCTGCAGACCACCTGCCTCGGCGCCGAGGCGAGCGAGCTGACCGGGATCCGCCAGCGGGCACCGCGGGTGGTGGCTATCGAGACCCTCTTGAATGAGCACTGAGAACGGCAGGCAGAAGGGGGCCGAGTTCAGGGCGACGGTGAGCCGCTGGCTGCCCTTCTCCTGCGTGGACGGCCCCGGCAACCGGCTGGTGCTGTTTTTGCAGGGCTGCAACTTCCGCTGCCCCGGCTGCCACAACCCCCACACCATGGGGTTGTGCGATCACTGCGGTGACTGCGTGCCCGGTTGCCCGGGCGGAGCCCTGGCGATGCAGGAGGGGCGGGTGAGCTGGCAAGCCGAGCTTTGTACCCACTGCGACCGTTGCCTAGATGTCTGCCCTCGCCACGCCAGCCCCAAGACGCGCCAGATGTCGGTGGCCGAGGTGCTGGCCCTGCTGCGCCGCTATGGCCCGCTGCTCACCGGCATCACCGTCTCCGGCGGGGAGGCTACCACCCAGTTGCCGTTCGTGATCGCCCTGTTCACGGCCATCAAGGCTGCGCCGGATCTGGCCCGTCTCACCTGCCTGCTCGACAGCAACGGATCCCTGGGTGAAACGGGTTGGCAGCGGCTGTTGCCGGTGCTGGACGGCGCCATGATAGACCTCAAGGGGTGGCGCGAGCCTGTGCATCTGGCCCTGACCGGGCGGGGCCGCGAGCGGGTGCTGGCATCGCTGCAACTGCTGGCGCAGGCGGGCAAGTTGGCGGAGGTGCGGCTGCTGCTGGTGCCGGGGCGGAGCGATTTTCTCGATGCCACCGGCGCGCTGGAGGAGGCGTTGACGGCCTTCTTGCTGTCGCTGGGGCCCGTGCCCATCCGCCTCAACGGCTTTCGCCACCACGGGGTGCGAGGGGAGGCGCTGTCATGGCCAGAAGCCGGGTCGGCTGACCTGACAGTGCTTGCCAACGCATTGAAGGCCAAGGGATTTGGGTCGGTGATGCTGCCTGCGATCTGAGCTCTGCGGCACGTCGGGATGCTGAGACCCGATATGACGCAACTGTGAACTCTGTCTATAGGGGCTGTCCGAGGGGACGGCTAGAATGGGCAAACCGTCCATCACCAACAGATACCCATGAGTGAATCCAACGCCCTTTATCGAGTGCAGTTCATTTGTCACAGCGAGCGTTACGAAGTCTATGTAAGAGAGGTGAATCAGGGCCAGCTGTTTGGCTTCATCGAGATCGCCCACTTCGTGTGGGACAACCACACGGCGCTCATCGTCGACCCCAGCCACGAGAAGCTGAAGAGCGAATTTGCCGACGTCACCCGCACCCTTATTCCCATGCACCACGTGCTGCGGGTCGATCAGGTGCGCAAGCAGGGGGCCGCCCGCATCACCGAACTGGGCAACAACGTCACCTCTTTCCCAGGCCCCATCTATACCAAGAAGCCCTGAGTCCTGCCACCAGGCATCATTGTGGGGCGTCCAGCTCCCGGGCCAGTTGCAGGATGCGCTGACGGAACCAGCGCAGGGCGGGATCTTCCCCCAGGGGGCCATACCACACCAGGCTGTGGGTCACGGCGCCGTAATCGAAGGGAACGGGGCGGCTCACCAGATCTTTGCGAGAAGCCCCTTCCTTTTAGGGAGGGGAGGTAGAGCAAAGCGGGCATCGACCGCTCATCTTGGTTTGTATTTCTTTCTTATAAATTAGAAGCTTGGTTAACAATATTCGTATTGATATCTGGATTTAATTGGCTTATTATGGATAGGAATATTCGTAGGCGATGTGAGCCCCAGCAAACTGGTAAAGACCAGGATGGCAAAGTCCTGGACGCTGGCTGGGCAATGCTCAAGACACAACTGTAATACAAAGCGATAGCGCGGTCAGTGGTTTGAAGTCGTCAATGAAAGCTACTCCACCCAGACTTGCTCGTGCTGCGGGACAATTCCCACAAGCAGTCCGAAAGGTAGGGCAGATCTCGGAATAAGAGAATGGACTTGTGTTGAATGTGGAGCGACATATGACCGCGATATTAATGCGGCCAAGAACATTCTTGCGGCGGGACATCGCCGTCTAGCAGTAGGAATCCCCGTCCTTTAGGGCGGGGAGGATGTCAAGGCCGTGAGAATGAGATCGCTCTGGCGCAGCAGGGCGGCGGCGCTGCCAAAATCCGGCAGGGTGGCCCCCAGTCTGCGCCGTACTTGGCGCTGGGCCAGACTCTGCTCGAAGAAGGGATCGGCCAGCTCCTGATCGCGAATGGCGATGTGGCGCCAGCTCAGGTAGGCATCGAGATCCCAGGGGCGCGTCAACGCCGGATGATCCGCGCGCATCAGGCAGACCAGCTCGTCCTCCCGCAAGGTTTCCCAGACGAGGCCGGGCTGATTGACCCCGGGCTGGCTCTGATCGTGGGGCAGGATCACGAAGTCGAGCTTGCCCGCCGCCAGAGCAGCCAGTCCCTGCTCGTCCTTGTTACGCACGACGGGCATCAGCCCCGGCACCTCCTGCATCAACTGACCCAGTACGGCCCCCATGGGCCAGATGATGCTGCTCTCCCGCATCGCCAGGTTTAGCTCCCCCTGCCAGTTGGCAGGGGCAAATCCTTCCTGGCTGGTGAGGCCGTTGAGCTCCCCCAGCAGGCGGCGCAGAGTTGGGCCGAGGCGCTCGGCAAACGGGGTCAGCAGCAACTGGTTGCCCTGGCGGTAGAGCAGTTGATCCCCCAGCAGTTCGCGCAACTGGTTGAGGGTCTTGCTGACAGTGGAGGGGGTGGTGCAGAGGCGTTCGGCGCTGCGGGTGTCGAGCAGCAGATGCAGGGTCACCAGGTGGCGACCGCCGAGGCGGGAGAGGGCAATGAGATCCATCACGGTTCCACGGGCAAGGGGACAAATGAAAAGCCCCGCCTGAGCGGGGCTTGCGGGCTTAGCCCTTGAGCGCGGCGGCCATGGCGTCGGCCACGTAGTCGACGTTGCGGCTGTTGAGGCCCGCCACGCACATGCGACCGGAGCGCACCAGGTAGACGGCGAACTCTTCCCGAAGGCGGTCCACCTGCTCCGGCGTGAAGCCGGTGTAGCTGAACATGCCGCGCTGGTTGATGAAGTAACTGAAGTCGCGGCCCGGCACCTTGGCACTCAGCACCTCGAACAGCTTCTGGCGCATGGCCTTGATGCGGGTGCGCATCTCGGTCACCTCACCGACCCACATGGCGTGCAGTTCGGGCTGGCTCATCACCGCCGCGGTGATCTGGCCGCCATGGGTGGGGGGGCTGGAGTAGTTGCGGCGCACGGTGGCCTTCATCTGGCCCAGTACCCGACCGGCCTCTTCGGCATCCTTGCAGATGACCGACAGGCCACCGCAGCGCTCGCCGTAGAAGGAGAGGTTCTTGGAGAAGGAGTTGCTGACGAAGAAGCTGACGCCGGCGGCCATCATGGCGCGGATGGCATAGGCATCCTCTTCCAGCCCATCACCGAAGCCCTGATAGGCGATGTCCATGAAGGGGATCAGGTTCTTCTCGACCACCAGGGCGATCACCTGGTCCCACTGGGCACGGGAGAGATCCACCCCGGTCGGGTTGTGGCAGCAGGGGTGCAGTAGCACGATGCTTTTCGCAGGCAGGCTGCTCAGGCAGTCGATCATGGCGTCGAACTGCACGCCGCCGGTGGCCGCATCGTAATAGGGGTAGTCGTGCACCTTGATGCCGGCCCCCTCGAACATCGCCTTGTGGTTGTCCCAGGTGGGATTGCTGACCCACACCTCGGAGGTCGGGAAGTAGCGCTTGAGCAGATCGGCACCGATCTTCAGGGCGCCGGAGCCGCCGATGGTCTGGATGGTGGCGATGCGACCCGCCTTGACCGCTTCGTGCTCGGCGCCAAACAGCAGGTGCTGCACCGCGGTGCGGTAGTTGGCGGCGCCTTCCATCGGCTGGTAGGGGCGCGGGGCCGGGGCAGCGGCGCGCTGCGCTTCGGCCTGCTGCACCGACGGCAACAGCGGAATGCGGCCCTGCTCATCGTAATAGAGGCCGATCCCCAGGTTCACCTTCTGCTCGCGGGTATCTTTATGGAAGGTCTCGACTAGCGTCAGTATGGGGTCGCCAGCATAGGCATCGACGTGTTCAAACATGGGGGGTCCTTGAAGTTGACTGTCCAATTCGGCCGGCCATCAGCCGGGCCGATATGATGGCGCAATCCAGAGGTGGCCTCAAGTTGTTCGAGATGGCGACAGGGCTGACAAAGTCTGTCGCAGTGGTAAGCGCGGGGCCCTTGTCAGGATCCTGCATCCCGTCTGCACGTTCCCGCCATTTTGTCAGAGAAGGCTGCCTTATCGGGATCGTTTGGATAATATATGGATACATACGGCCCCTCTCATTCCCCTTACACCCATCCGGGGGAGTCAGGTTCAGCGCCACCTGAGACAAATTAATAGTTGCATAATAGTCAGGCTATTCTTTTGACAACCATTGCAGTGTGCCCGGCCCCTTCGGGGGGCCCACGATAACAGGTGACTCATCGCCGATGACCCGACACGTTTCTGATACCGATTCTCCCTGGCTGGACTGGCACGGCCTGGGTGGCTGGAATGTCTATTTTCTTGCCAAGCTCGCCCTGCTCTGGGGGGGATATCTCAACTTCCACCCCCTGATCAACCTGGTGTTTGCCGCCTTCCTGATCTTTCCCCTGCCAAGGGCCGGGTGGCGCCGTGCGCGGCACTGGCTGGCGTTGCCGGTGGGGGCGGGGATCTTCTATCACGATACCTGGTTGCCGGGGATAGAGAGCATTCGTTCCCAGGGCAGCCAGGTCTTCTCCTTCACCCTGGATTACTGGACGGAGTTGCTCGGGCGTTTCATCAATTGGGAGATGGTCGGCGCGGGGTTCGTGCTGCTGACGCTCTATCTGTTCATCGCCCAGTGGCTGCGCTTCACCCCCTGGATCCTGCTGGCGCTGCTCTGGCTCTGGGTCTCGCCCCAGGTGAGCAATCCCTTCGCGAGCAGCAAGGGGGCGAGCGAGCACGCCCTGAACACGTCCCGGGAGGAGACCCGCTCTTCAGTGCTGCCCATGGAGGAGCAGCCTGACCAGAGTGCCCCGCCGACCAACGAGAACCTCAACGCCTATCTCGATGACTTCTATCGGGAGGAGCAGGAGAGACTGGTGCACTTCCCGGAGAGCCTGCCAGCCCAGGCGACCCCCTTCGATGTGCTCATCATCAATGTCTGCTCCCTGGCCTGGCATGATGTGGAGGCGAGCGGCCTGAGCGGGCATCCGGTCTGGTCCCACTTCGACATTCGCTTCAACCGCTTCAACTCCGCCACCTCCTACAGCGGCCCGAGTTCCATTCGCCTGCTGCGGGCCAGTTGCGGGCAGACCAGCCACCAGGGGCTCTATGTGACGGCGCCGAAGCAGTGTCTGCTGTTCGAGAATCTGGCCCAGCTCGGCTTTGCCAAACAGGTGGCCATGGATCACTCGGGGGATTTTGGCAACTACCTGACCGGCCTGCAGCAGTATGCCGGGCTGGATGTGACCCCCATGGACAAGAAGGGACTGGCCCATGATCTCGCCTCCTTCGATGGCGAGCCCATCTATCGCGGGGATGCCCTGTTCGGCCGCTGGCTGAACGAGCGGACACAGAGTCAGGCGGCACGCAACGTCACCTTCTTCAACCTCATCGCCCTGCACGATGGCAACCGCTATGTGGCGAGCCGCCAGATAGCGCCCTACAAGGCGAGGCTCAAGACCCTGCTGGATCAGCTGGACGACTTCATGACGACGCTGGAGCAATCCGGCCGCAAGGTGGCCGTGGTGATGGTGCCTGAGCACGGCGCCGCTCTCACCGGCGACAAGATGCAGATGGCCGGGCTGCGGGACATTCCCAGCCCGAGCATCACCCAAGTGCCGGTGGGGGTAGCCCTGCTCGGTACCAAGGCGCCCCACGAGGCGACCCGCAACGTGTACACCCCCAGCAGTTTCCTGGCGGTATCAGAACTGGTCTCCAGGCTGGTGGGGAAGGATGTTTTCGGGAGCGAGACCATCGATTGGGATGCCCTGCTGGGCGACCTGCCACAGACCCCGTCGGTGTCCGAGAACCAGGGCTCGGTGGTGATCGAATATCAGGGCAAGTACCACATCAAGCTGGGGCAGGGGGACTGGGTTCCCTATCCCCAATGAGACCGGAGGTGACGATGCGCAGCGAACGGCAATCAGACATGCAGACCCCCTTCGGCGTCCCGGTGGAGGGTTCGGTGATCAATGACGTGGCCATGGTCCAGCAGGTCTTTGGTGTCAGCCTCTCCTACCAGGATATTGCCGCCAGGGAGCGGCTCGCCGCCTTGTGCGCACGCTTCCCCCTGCTGGCGGAGGTGGCAGTGAAAGGGCCCGAGGGGACTGGCGAGGGGAGGTCTGCATGAAGGTGATCGCCCTGCAGGGGATCCGGGGAGGTGTGGGGACCACCGCCATCGTGGCGGGGCTTGCCCAGGCAGCCCATGAGCAGGGGGCAAGGGTGCTGGCGGTGGATCTCTGCCCGGACAACCAGCTTGGCATCCACCTTGGCCTGCCCCATGACGATCCGGGAGGCTGGAGCCGGCTGACCCAGCCGGCGCGGGAGTGGCGAGGTGCGCTTCACCGTCGGGAGGAGGTACTGGATCTGCTCTCCCATGGCGGGGGGGAGGGGGCGTCGGCCGAGTGGCTGGCGGGGATCGATGGCTATGATCTGGTGCTGCTGGATCTGCCCCTGGGCATGGCCCCCGTCATTCCCTGCAGGCGCTTGCTGGTGGTCAATGCGGATGCCAACTGCCATGTGCGGCTTCACCGCCACCCCTGGGCGGCCGATGAGCGACTGCTGGTGACCCAGTTCTCCAGCCAGCGGGCCCTGCAGCAGGGGCTGCTGGATCTCTGGCTGGAAGGGGGGCTCCCTCTGCTCAATCTTCATCTGCACAGGGACGAAGCCATGGCGGAGGCCATGGCCGCCAAGCTGCCGGTCGGACGCTATGCCCCCACCAGTCTGGTTGCCCACGAGCTGGCCGCCCTGGCGACCTGGTGTCTGGCAGAGGGGGAGGCGCCCCGATGAGAGTGCGGCTGCTGACGCCGGCTGCGGGCCTCTGGTGCTCGCAGTGCTATCGCGCACTGCGCGAGCGGGGGGCTTCCCGCCCGGGGGCGGCCGCATTGACCCTGGGCTGGCTGCTGGCCTGGGTTATCTTCCCCCTCGAGCGTCATGGTTGGCAATGGGTGCTGAGCCATGCCCGGGGGCTCTATCCCCAGCTGACGCACCCCCGGGTGGGGGATCCCCTGCGCGTTCTGTTGCAGAGCCTCTGGATGATAGTGCGTCGCCCACAGCCCATCCCTCTGCGCTGGCCTGCCTCCTGGCAACGGCTCTGGCACCGGGGCACTCAGGCTCTCGGTGCCTTCCTGGCCCGTCAGGAGGAGAAAGGGCTGGCCGCCGCCAGGGCCACGCCCCGCGAGGCACGCTGGAAGAGCGTGCTGCTCTGCGTGGTGGCCGGGAGCCTCTCCCTGCTCTGCGTCACCCAGCCGTTCACCCTGCAGGCGCAGCTGGTGTTCGTCCTCCTGCTGGCGGCCATGGCCTTCATCCTGCGCGCCGTGCCGGGCCGTTATCCCATGCTGATGATGATGGTGCTCTCCCTCACCATCTCCTGCCGCTACATCTGGTGGCGCTACACCTCGACCCTCGACTGGTTCGATCCCGTCAGCCTGGCCTGCGGCCTGCTGCTGCTGGCCGCCGAGACCTATGCCTGGCTGGTGCTGCTGCTCGGCTACTGGCAGACCGCATGGCCCCTGCACCGCCCTCCGGCACAACTGCCGGCGGATCCGACCCAGTGGCCCAGCGTGGATCTGATGATCCCCACCTACAACGAGGATCTCGCCATCGTGAAGGGGACTGTCTACGCCGCTATGGGGCTTGACTGGCCCGCCGACAAGCTGACCATCTGGCTGCTTGACGACGGGGGGCGGGCGGCGTTTCGCGACTTCGCCGAGGAGGCCGGGATCCGCTATGTGGCCCGGTCGACCCATGAGCACGCCAAGGCGGGCAACATCAATCACGCCCTCAAGATGGCCACCGGGGATCTGGTCGCCATCTTCGACTGTGACCACCTGCCGACCCGCTCCTTCCTGCAGATGACGGTGGGCTGGTTCTACCGGGATCCCCGTCTGGGCGTGGTCCAGACCCCCCACCACTTCTTCTCCGCCGATCCGTTCGAACACAACCTGCAACGGTTTCGCAAGATGCCGAACGAGGGGGCCCTCTTCTACGGCCTGGTGCAGGATGGCAACGACATGTGGGACGCCAGCTTCTTCTGCGGCTCTTGCGCCGTCATCAAGCGCACTGCCCTGGACGAGATCGGTGGCATCGCGGTGGAGACGGTCACCGAGGATGCCCACACCTCCCTGCGGCTGCACCGCCTCGGCTACACCTCGGCCTATATCCGGATCCCGCTGGCGGCGGGGCTGGCCACCGAAAGCCTCTCTGCCCACATCGGTCAGCGCATCCGGTGGGCGCGCGGCATGGTGCAGATCCTGCGTCTGGACAACCCCCTCTTCGGCAAGGGGCTCAAGCTGGGGCAGCGGCTGTGCTACTTCAATGCCATGCTGTATTTCCTCTCGGGCATACCGAGGCTCATCTTCCTGACGGCGCCGCTCGCCTTCCTGATCCTGCACGCCTACATCATCTATGCCCCGGCGGCGGCCATCGCCCTCTACATGTTGCCGCACATCTTCCACAGCGCTCTGACCAACTCCCGGTTGCAGGGCAAGGTGCGCCACTCCTTCTGGGGCGAGGTCTATGAGACGGTGCTGGCCTGGTACATCGCCAGGCCGACCACGGTGGCGCTGTTTGCACCCCACAAGGGGACGTTCAACGTGACTGCCAAGGGGGGGATGACGGAGGAGGTGTTCCTCGATCTGTCGGTCTCCCGCCCCTATCTGCTGCTGATCCTGCTCAATCTGTGCGGGCTGGGGTTCGGCCTCTGGCGCATCGGCACCGGCCCTGCCGACGAGGTGCCGACCCTGATCCTCAGCATGATCTGGACCCTCTACAACATGACCATACTGGGCGGCGCCCTGGCGGTGGCCTTCGAGTCGCGGCAGGTCCGTGCCAACCCCAGGGTGGAGATGGTGATGCCGGCGGCCATCAGGCTGGCGAACGGTCACCTCTACCCCTGTACCGTCAGGGATTACTCCAACGGGGGGGTCGGGGTGCTGCTCGAGGCGCCCCTGCCCCTGGCCGACAAGGAGAGGGTCTGGTTGCTGCTGCGCCATGACCAGCGGGAGCAGGCGTTCGCCGCCAAGGTGCAGTGGGTGTTCGGCTGCAAGCTGGGACTGGAGCTGGAACCCATGGCGCAGGCGCAGCATGTCGAGTTCATCCAGTGCACCTTCGCCCGGGCCGATACCTGGTCCCTGTGGCAGCAGCGTCTGGGCAAGGATCGCCCCCTCCACAGCCTGATCGACATTACCCTGCTCGGCTGGGGGGCTTACTGGCGTCTGGCCCGTACCTCACCCATCGGCTTTGTTTGTATCCTCCTCGAGAAGCTGGCTCGCTGGCTCCTCTCCTTCGTTCCCCGTCGCGTCTCCCCAGATTTCCGGGCCGGGACTCCGACCTCACAGACAGTGAAAGGATGATGAAACCACAACGCTACCTTATTCCTCTCCTGCTGATGGCTCAGGGTGCGACCGCCGCCGAGGCTGTCGGCCCCCTGCCGCCTGTTCCCGCTCCGGTGCGCACCCAGGGGATGAGCTTTGAACAGATGGCATCATCGCCAGGCACCCTGTCCCTGCGCGGCAATGCGCCAGACGGACTGGCCGACTTCACCGTGCGGCGGGACGAGGTGGTGACCCGGGCCACCCTGGACCTGAACTTCACGCCATCGCCCTCCCTGCTGCCGCTCATCTCCCAGGTCAAGGTCTATCTCAATGACGAGCTGATGGGGGTGACGGCCCTCAACCAGGATCAGATGGGGACGATGACCCATGCCAGCATCGAGCTGGATCCCCGCTATGCCAAGGATTTCAACCGCCTCAAGGTGAGCTTCGTCGGCCACTATCAGAAAGTGTGCGAGAACCCGGCGAGCGACACCCTCTGGCTCAACGTCAACCGGGACAGCAAGCTGACCCTGCAGTTGCAGACCCTGCCGGTGCGCAACGAGCTCTCCTTCTTCCCCATGCCGTTCCTCGACGTGCGGGACAATGGCAAGCTGACTCTGCCCATGGTGTTCACGGGCTCAGTGCCCCCGGAGCAGCAGCAGGCGGCGGCGGTGCTGGCCTCCTGGTTCGGCACCAAGGCCCAGTGGCGGGGCCAGCATTTCCCGGTGCTTATCAACCAGTTGCCGGATCGCAACGCCGTGATCTTTGCCACCAATGACGCGCGCCCCGATTTCCTGGTGGACTATCCCGAGGTGAAGGGGCCCACCATCGACATGATCAGCTCCCCCGACAATCCCTATGTGAAGCTGCTGCTGATCCTGGGGCGGGATCAGCAGGATCTGCTGACGGCGGTGCAGGGGCTGGCGCGAGGCGATGTCATGCTGCGTGGTCAGAGCGTCATGGTGGACGAGGTGAAGCCGCTCTCCCCGCGTCAACCCTACGATGCCCCGAACTGGGTGCGACTGGATCGCAAGATGCGCTTTGATGAGCTCACGGAGTACCCGGGCCAGTTGCAGGCAACGGGACGCACGCTGTGGCCCATGAGCCTGACGCTGCGCCTGCCGCCGGATCTCTATCTGCTGGGGGAGAACGGCATCAGGACGGAGCTGAAGTATCACCACACCTCGCCCACTCTGCGCGACGGTTCCCGGCTGGATGTGGGGGTCAACGGCCAGCTCATGAAGTCGTTCACGCTCGAGCCCGGCGAGGTCAAGAGTGAGCGGTTGCTGACCCTGCCGCTCTGGTTTGCCGACGACGGCGACACCATGGCGCTGCGCATGCCCGGGCTCAAGACCACCCAGGCCAACAGCCTGAGCTTCTCGTTCGAGTATGCCCAGCAATACATGGGAGGAACGGAGGATGGCCGTTGCGACCTGGTGATGCCGCCTGCCCATCAGGTACGCATCGACGAGGGCTCCACCATCGACTTCACCGGCTATCGCCACTTCATCGAGATGCCCGACCTCAAGGCGTTCGCCTATGCCGGCTTCCCGTTCAGCCGGATGGCGGATCTCGCCGACACCCAGATTGTCATGCCGGCCAGACCCCATCCCGGGCAGATCACCACCTTGCTCGATGCCGTCGGTGCCATCGGGGCCGAGACCGGGTATCCGGCGCTCTCCCTGCAGGTTCTGGACGACTGGGAGCGGGCGCGCACCGCGGATCGGGATACCCTGCTCATCGGCACCCTGCCGGAGGAGTTTCGAGGGGATCTGGCTCCCGACGCCCTGCTGCAATCCACGCGCAGCTGGGTCAACGAGCCAACCCGCCAGCACAAGGGGGATCTGCTGCACACCATGGCCGATCGCCAGCCCCAGGCCCGGGTGGGCATGACGGGCAACCGGGCCATCGCCGTCATCCTGGGGCTGCAATCGCCGACCCATGATCAGCGCAGCCTGGTCGCACTGCTGGCGGATGGACCGGCGGGGGTCACATTGCTCAATGAGGCTCTGCAGACCCGGACCCTGCGCGATCAGGTGGCAGGCTCGGTGGCCATCATCCGGGAATCCGGGGTGAAGAGCCTGGTGGTGGGGGATCGCTACGAGGTGGGCTACCTGCCGTGGTGGGAGCGTCTTTGGCAACTGTTTGCCCGTTATCCGGTGCGTCTTGCCGGGCTGACCCTGCTCTGCATGCTGGTACTGGGCTGGGGCCTGCGGGTGCTGCTCGCCAGTGCCAGTCGCCGCCGTCTGAAGGAAGATTAAGAGATGACTCAGATGAAAAATGTCTGTGGTGCCCTGCTCCTCTGGGCCCTTTGTTCCCTCCCGGCGCAGGCCGTCTGCCACTGGCCGGAGTGGGATCACTTTCGCCAGCACTACATCAGCGAAGAGGGCAGGGTCATCGACCCTGCCGAGGGGCGCCGCATCACCACCTCGGAAGGCCAGAGCTATGCCCTCTTCTTCGCCCTGGTCAACGATGACAGGGAGACCTTTGCCCGCCTGCTCGACTGGACGGAGCGGCAGCTCGCCCGCGGGGATCTGACCGGCTTCCTGCCATCCTGGCTCTGGGGCAGGCAGCAGGACGGCAGTTGGGGTGTGCTGGATGCGAACAGCGCGTCCGATTCGGATCTCTGGATAGCCTACAGCCTGCTGGAGGCGGGTCGCCTGTGGGACAACCACAGCTACTCGGCCCTCGGCACCCTGTTGCTGCGCCGTATCGCCCGGGAGGAGGTCGCCACGCTGCCGGGTCTCGGCCCCGTGTTACTGCCCGGGGCGAAAGGCTATGAGGGGGAGGGAAGCTGGACCCTCAATCCCAGCTATCTGCCTCCACAACTGCTGGCCAGATTCGCCTCCTTCAAGGGGCCCTGGGGCGAGATGCGGGCCCTCTTGCCCAAGCTGTTGCAGGAGAGTGCGCCCCGTGGCTTTGCCCCGGACTGGGTGGACTGGCAGGCCGACAAGGGATGGCAGGTGACGGCGGACAAGGGACCCCAGGGCAGCTACGACGCCATCCGCGTCTACCTCTGGCTCGGCATGTTGAGCGAGGAGGATCCCGCCAGGGCTTCCCTGGTGGCCCACTTTGCCCCCATGCTGGCGCAGCTGACCGAATCGGGTCATCTTCCCGAGCGGGTATCCAGCCAAAGTGGTCAGGTTCAGGGCAAGGGGCCGAGCGGCTTTGCCGCCGCCCTCCTGCCCCTGTCACGGGGCTTGCCGGCGCAGGTCACCTTGCGCAAGCAGGTCTCCGATCACGGGCTGGATGCGGATGCCTACTACGGCAGCGTGCTGACCCTGTTCGGCGCAGGCTGGGATCAGGGGCGTTATCGCTTTGCCGCCGACGGTACCCTGCAGCCGGATTGGAGCGAGTCATGTCAGGCAGAGTGACCCTGGCTTGCCTGCTCGCCTGCCTGATGAGCGGCAACCTGGCGCTGGGGGCCGTGCAGCCGGTGGACTGGCTGCTCGAGCAGGTCAGGATAGGGGAGGCCAGCGGGCGTGAGGATCTCGTCAGCAACAGCCTCTATTCCCTCTCCCTGGTGGAGCCCAATCACCCGGAGCTGCTGGCGGCCCAGGCGCGCCAGGCCCTGCGTCAGGGCAAGATCAGGGAGGCGAAGGCGCTGCTGGCCCGGCTCGGCAAGCTGGCGCCGGACTCCCCGATTTACCGCCAGGGCATGGCCAATCTCGCCCTGAGCGACTCGGCCCAGCGCCAGCAACTGCAACAGGCGCGGCTGCTGACCAATGCCGGCCGGCTGGAGGAGGCCGAGCGCCTCTATCGCTCCCTCTTCGTGGGGGATCTGCCCCCGAATCTCGACGTGGCGGTGGAATATGCCCTGCTGCAGATGCGCATGCCCGCCATGAAGGCGAAGGGCATGGCCTCGCTGGAGAGCCTGAACCGGCAATATCCGGGTGAGCCACGGGTGCGCAGCGGGCTGGCCCGCCACTACCTGGCCGACGGTCGGCGCCAGCAGGCCCTGGGGCTGCTGCGGGAGATGGCGAAGGATGACAACAGCCGCGGGGAGGCGGCGGAGATCTGGCTGGCGGACATCGAGGCCATGCCGGTCGGGCCCCGGAGCATCGACGAGTTGAAGCAATACATAGCCCTCTTCGGTACCGAGATGGAGGCCGACAAGGCCGAGGCGCTGCTCGCCACCCAGGAGGCGCAGTGGGCCTCTCCGGCCTATCGCTCCCGACAGCTGGCACTGGCCCGTACCGCCAGCGGCGGAGCCTCCATCGCCGAGCTGCAGCGGGCCCTCGCCGCCAATCCCGGGGATCCCGAACTCATGGGGGCCCTGGGGCAGGCCTATTCCCGCCACGATCAGCGCGCGCTCGCCATCGCCCAGTTTGAACAGGTGCTGGCACACCCTGAGGTGACCGACAAGGACAAATGGCGCAGCCTGCTGGCCACCAACCGCTACTGGCTGCTGGTGAGCCAGGGGCGCAGCGCCCTGGAACGGGAGCAGTGGGATGAGGCGGCGACCCTGTACCGCCGTGCCATCGCCCATGATGGGCGTGAGCCCGAAGCCTGGCTGGGGCTCGGAGACAGCGAGCGTGGCCGCCATCGCGATGCCGACGCGGAGTCTGCCTACCGCAAGGCGCTCGCCATGGGGAGCGCGCGGGAGCGGGCCCTGGCCCGGCTGTTCGATCTCTACAAGGAGCAGGATCCGGCGCGTGCCCTGGCCCTGCTGGAGCAGCAGGGCCCCCCCGGGATGCAGGCCGAAGGGCGGCGGCTCAAGGCCGGGCTGTTGCAGGAGGAGGCCGATCAGCTTGATCGGGCCGGCAAGGTGGCGGCGGCGCTGCGCCTTCGCGAGCAGGCACTTGCGCTGACCCCGGAAGAGGTGTGGCTGGCCTATCGAGTGGCCGATACCCGGGCCCGCCTCGGGGAGGCCGGCAGCGGGGAGCGGCTCTTGCGGGAACGGCTGGCGGCGCACCCGCAGGATGCCACCCTGCGCTACGCCACCGCCCTCTATCTCTCGGGGCAGGACAAGATGGTGGAGGCGAGAGGGGTGCTGGCCGCCATCCCTAGGTCCGGCTGGACACAAGACATGGATGCGCTGGATCAGCGCCTCGCCCGCGGCGAGGTGCTCGCCAGGGCGAGGGCGCGTCACGAGGCCGGGGATGATGAGGGGGCCGAACGCCTGCTTCAGCCGTTGCAGCCGGATGAAGAGGCGAGCCTGATGCTGGCGGAGTGGGCCACGGATCGGGGGGCCTATGCACTGGCGGAGCTGCGCTATCAGGAGGTGCTTGCCCGCACGCCGCAACAGCCCGAGGCCAGGCTTGGCATGGCCGAACTGGCCAGGGCCAGGGGCGATCTGGCAAAGGCCCGTCACTGGCTGCCCGCCTGGCCGGTCAGCCCGCTGCCCCCGGAGGGGGCCAACTACTACCGCCGGGTAGCCAATCTCTATCAGGCGCTGGGAGAGGGCGAGACAGCCCGCGCCATCTTCACCGACTACGAACCCCTGGTGGCGATGCAACCGGCCTCCCAGCAGACGGCGCTGTTCTGGCGCGATACCGCCCGTCAGCGCGTTGCCGAGCATGATGTGGAAGGGGCTCTGGTGCGGGATCGCAAGGGACTGGTGGCCGCAGGTCTGGCCCCCCGCGAGGATCTGGAGGGGGGCGAGCTGACCCGGCTGGCCCGCAGTCAGGATGGGGAGGGGTGGCTGGCATCCGGCCTGCGCAGCGATCTTGACAGACATTACCGGCAGAGCCAGACCACCTTCTCCCTCGACAGCGATTACTGGGGCTCCAGCGGTACCGGGGGCTACTCGGATCTGCGGGCGCTGACCCAGATGGCACAACTGGATACGCCGCTGGCCGGTGGTACCGTCTTCGGCCGCCTTGAACTGGTCGACATGGATGCCGGAGATCTGCCGGACTCTCCTTACCGGGCACAGTTCGGTACCTGCGCGGCCAGGGACTGTCGCGGGGACGCGCACCAGCAGAGCCGGGGCACCACCCTGGCGGCAGGCTGGCAGCGGGGGGCCTGGGCGTTCGATCTGGGGACCACGCCCCTCGGTTTCGAGGTGGTGGACTGGGTCGGGGGCGCCACCTTGACCGGTGACTGGCACACGCTGGGGTGGGGGATGACCCTCTCGCGTCGGCCCGTCAGCAGCTCGCTGCTCTCCTATGGGGGAACGGTGGATCCGGGCACGGGCATCAGCTGGGGCGGGGTGCGGGCGAACGGGATCCGCCTCGATCTCAGCCGGGATCTGGGAGGGGCCGTCGGGTTCTGGGGCAGCGCCCAGCAGCACCTGCTGACCGGCAAGAACGTGCCCGACAACTGGCGCACCCGGCTCATGGGAGGGGGCTATTACAAGTTCGTCAACGAGACCCATCGCCGTGCCAGCGTGGGGCTCAGCACCATGCTGTGGCACTACCAGCAGGATCTGGGGGGCTATACCCTGGGGCAGGGGGGTTATTACAGCCCGCAGGGGTACTTCTCGCTCTCGGTGCCGGTGAGCTACCGGCAGCGTACCCCGGACTGGTCGTGGGAGCTGGGGGGATCGGGATCCTGGTCCTACGCCCGAACCGACGACAGCCGTCGCTACCCGCTGGAAGGCCTGCTGCCCGCCGGTTTGCCAGACAGAAATGCGCCTGTGAAAGGGGGCAGTAGCAGTGGATTCGGCTACACCCTGAATGGCGTGGTGGAACATAGGCTGACGGAACACTGGCGCATCGGTGGCCGGGTGGACATCCAGCAGGCGGATGACTATGCCCCCAGCCATGTCACCCTGTTCCTGCGCTACACCTTCAAGCCCTGGCAAGGGGATCTCGACATGCCGCCAAGGCCTCTCACCCCCTACGCGGACTTCGACTGACAGAGGCGCCCGTCATCACCGGGCGCCCTTATTTCAGATAGGAACGCAGTACCCTCACCACCTGATCCAGATCCTCCAGCCGCTCGGCATGGGTCGCCTCCTCGGCGCCAAGATGCTCGCGCATGTGCCCCTCCAGCACCTCCAGCATCAGGCCGTTGACGGCGCCGCGGATGGCGGCGATCTGCTGCAGGATGGCGGCGCAGTCTGTTTCCTGTTCCAGGGCGCTCTCCAGGGCACCGGTCTGCCCCTTGATGCGCCTGACCCGTGCCAGCAGCTTCTTCTTGTCGTGAACCGTGTGTGACATGCAGGATCCTCTCGATCAATAAAACTATACTGGGGTATAGTATATAGCATCCTCGTTTTCAGGAGAAATCCATGCCATCCCTCGCCTCATCCCACTGCCATCACCCCGTCGTCCACGAAGGGAATCCCCTGGCCGAACAGAAGACCCGCTGGGCCGTGCTGCTCACCGTCGTCATGATGGTGGCGGAGATCGGTGGCGGCTGGTTCTACAACTCCATGGCGCTGCTGGCCGACGGTTGGCACATGAGCTCCCATGCCCTGGCCCTCGGCCTCTCGGTGCTGGCCTACCGCGCCGCCCGCCACTTCGCCCGCGACCACAGGTTCAGCTTCGGTACCTGGAAGATAGAGGTGCTGGGGGGCTTCAGCAGCGCCCTGCTGCTGGTGGGGGTGGCGGGGTTGATGCTGTTCGAGTCGGTGGCCAGGTTGCTGGACCCCAGCCCCATCCATTATCAGCAGGCGATCGGCATTGCCCTGCTGGGCCTGCTGGTGAATCTGGCCTGTGCCTGGCTGCTCAGGGACGATCACGGCCATCACCATGGTCACGACCCCCATCACGGTCATCACGACCACTCGCACGATCACCACCACGGCCATCAGGATCTCAACCTGCGCGCCGCCTACCTCCACGTGCTGGCGGACGCGGCCACCTCGGTGCTGGCGATTGTGGCGCTGGTGGGAGGCATGTTGTGGGGGGCGGACTGGCTGGATCCCCTGATGGGCATCGCCGGGGCCGTGCTGGTGGCGGTGTGGGCCAGGGGGCTGCTGCGTGAAACCGGGCGCGTCTTGCTGGATGCGGAGATGGATGCGCCCCTGGTGGACGAGATCCGCGAGGTGATCGCCGAGCTGCCTGGCGCCGAGATCCGCGATCTGCACGTCTGGCGGGTGGGGCAGACGCAGTATGCCGCCGCGATGTCGTTGCAGATGGCGACCCCGGTCCCGGCACAGGCGATCCGCGAGCGCCTCGCCATCCACGAGGAGCTGGTGCACCTGACCATCGAAGTGTCTGCCGACTGACGCCCCTGGCGGGCGTCAGCGGGGAGGCTCGCTCCCCTGATCTTGCCAGAGGGAGCCCAGCATCAGCCTCAGCAGCAGTCCCGGCGGGTCGTCGAGCAGGCGGCCCGGCTCCAGCAGCAGGTGGCCGTCGGCATGAAAGCCCAGGCTGGCGTGAACCTTGCCTTCCTCGCCACACACCTGGAGGAGGCCGTTCAGGGAACCCCCCTCGCCGGGTTGACAGCGCAGCCGCAGCTCCCGTGGTTCCCCCAGCAGGGTGAAGGCGCGGGCGAGGGGCGGGCTCTCTTCATAATCCGGCCAGTTGAAGAAGTGATAGCGTTCGGCGAGCACGCCGGCCTGCTGGCAGAACTGATCGAACAACTGGGCAATGCCCTGATACTCCTGGTCCAGCCGCCTGGCCTGCTCCTCAATCCGTTTCATCACCCAGCCCCCTCTATCCATTTGATTGGACATTGATTTCGTCACTCGCTCCCCTCTTCACGCTGGTATGGGCCGAAAGCGGTGCCAGGTCTGTGAGCGCGATCGAATTTTCGTTATGAAAACGTTATCTTGTTGATGCGGATTGGTTTTTTTTGCCCATCCGCTCACATTTACGGCAATTCCCGCTGATTAATATGGCACCGCTCGGCAATGACCGGGTACTCGGATATCGAGACTAACTACAGCGGGAATTATAAAAAAATGGATATGAAAAAGACCAAAGTGGCGCTGGTAACAGCCTCACTGCTCGCGCTTTTGTCAGGCTGTAACGACAACAGTTCTTCCTCTTCTACCCCCACCCCCCAGGATGAGCCCGTCGCTCGTCTTCCCAACGTCCAGCCCCCGGCCGAGCTGCTGACGGCCGGTCCCGACGAGGCCGTGATCGCCCTGGTCGATACCCAGAGCAGCGCGGCACGCGGGGCCACGGGCCCCTTCGCCAGCCACAGCCTGCACCTGTGGAACAACGACGCCTGCAACGCGACGGCCGAGAGCGGCCTCAACAGCAGCTGGGATGACAAGAGCAAGACGCCGTCCGAGGCGGACAGCTTCGGCCCGGCCTGGGTCGTGCCGCTCAGCAAGATGGAAGGCTGCATCAACTTCATCGCCCGCAACGGCGATCTCGCGAACCTGACCGGCAGCGACATGAAGGTGGTCTTCAGCGATCACCCGGATCGCACCGTGGCCATAGTGGCGGGCAAGAGTGAGATCTTCGGCAGCCGGGCCGAGGCCTTCACCGCCGCCTTCGGCGTGGCGGGGGCCAGCGCCCACCTGATCGACGACAACACCCTGATTTGGCAAGGGGGCAAGGACAAGCCCTATGTGCGCCTCTACTACACAGAGTCAGGCACCATCACCGCAAACAGCGAGGGTGTATTCGATTTCCCCTACCTCAAGCTGACCCCGACCAGCCTGACCGAAGAGCAACAGGCCAAATACCCGCACCTCAAGGATGCCGCCGCCTTCGCCCTGCCTGCGGGGAAAGATCTCAAGCCCCTGCTCAAGGGTGAGCTGGTCGCCATCGGGACCGATGCGGACGGCATCCTGCAGGGGGCGACCCTGGTGCAGAGTGCCGGTGCCCTCGATGCCCTTTACAGCGAAGCGGCCACCAAGCTGGCCTACGGCGCCGTGGTGGAGGGGGGCAATGTCACCTTCCGGCTCTGGGCACCGACCGCCAAGTCGGTCAAGCTGGCGCTGTTCGACGAGCAGCACAAGTCGCTTGGCGAGCGCGCCATGACTCTGGACGAGGCCAGCGGCAGCTGGAGCGTGCAGGGGGGCAGCGATCTTGTCGGCAAATACTACCGCTACGACATCCAGGTCTATCACCCGGTCAGCCGCAAGCTGGAATCCTATCAGGTGACCGACCCCTACTCCCTGAGCCTGGCGATGAACTCCGAGTTCAGCCAGGTGGTGGATCTCGACGATCCGGCCCTCAAGCCGGAAGGCTGGGACGGCCTCAAGGCGCCCCACAGCCAGAAGAACCCCGCCGATATCACCATCTATGAGGCCCACGTCCGGGATCTGACCGGCAACGACGAGTCGACGCCGGTGGAGCACCGCGGCAAGTTCCTCGGGCTGACCGACAGCGACAGCGTGCCCGTCACCCACCTGAAATCCCTGGCCAAGAGCGGCGTCAGCCACCTGCACCTGCTGCCGGTGTTCGACATCGCTACCGTCAACGAGGATCCGGCCAAGGTGGCCAACATCGGCGATGACTTCAGCAAGCTGTGCGAGGTCAATCCCGAGGTCAAGAACTCCAGGTTTGCCAGCCACTGTGGTGGCGGCGAGACCATCGAAGCCGTGCTCGGTGATCTGCAAGCCAGCGACAGCAAGGAGAACCCCGTGGTGCAGGAGCTGTACGGCTATCTGCGCGGGGTGGACTCCTTCAACTGGGGCTATGACCCCTACCACTACACCACCCCGGAAGGCTCCTACGCCACCAATGCGGAGGGGACGACCCGGATCAAGGAGTTCCGCGAGATGGTGCAGGCCATCAAGCAGAACATCGGCATGAACGTGGTGATGGACGTGGTCTACAACCACACCAACGAAGCGGGTCTCGGGTCCAAATCCGTGCTCGACAAGATTGTGCCCTGGTACTACCAGCGCCTCAATCCGGAGACCGGTTCGGTGGAAAACTCCACCTGCTGCTCCAACACGGCGCCGGAACACGCCATGTTCGCCAAGCTGATGGATGACTCTCTGGTCACCTGGGCACGGGACTACAAGATCGATGCCTTCCGCTTCGACCTCATGGGCCATCACCCGAAAGATCAGATGGTGCAGGCCCTGGCCGAGGTGAAGAAGGTCAATCCGGACATGTACTTCTACGGCGAGGGGTGGAACTTCGGCGAGGTACAGGATGACAAGCGCTTCGTGCAGGCGACCCAGAAGCACCTGGCCGGTACCGGCATCGGCTCCTTCTCCGACCGGCTGCGTGATGCGGTGCGCGGCGGCAGCCCGTTCGACGGCGGCGAAGCCATTCGCAAGACCCAGGGCTTTGGCAACGGCGCCCTGGTGGATGCCAACGAGCTGGACGGCGTCGATCTCGCCACCGCCCTGCATCAGTCCGATCTGGTGCGCCTCGGCATGGCGGGCAACCTCAAGGAGTTCGTGCTGACCGACAAGGACGGCATTCCGAAGAAAGGCTCCGACATCGACTACAACGGTCAACCGGCGGGCTATGCCCAGGATCCGACCGAAATCCAGAACTATGTCGACAAGCACGACAACCAGACCCTGTTCGACAACCTGGCGTACAAGGCACCCGCCGGGGCCGACCTGGTGCGGATGCAGGGGGTCTCTCTGGCGACTGCCATGCTGGGTCAGGGCATTCCCTTCACCCACGCAGGTGTCGAACTGCTGCGCTCCAAGTCCATGGAGCGGGACAGCTACGACTCCGGTGACTGGTACAACCGGGTCGATTACACCCTTGGCGACAACAACTTCGACAAGGGCTTGCCGCGCAAGGACAAGGACGAGGCCAACTACGAGCTGATCGAGCAGGTGCTCGGCCAGCACGCCAAGCCGGGTTCGGCCGAGATGCATCAGATGGTGAACTTCTACCAGGAGCTCTCCGAACTGCGTCAATCCTCTCGTCTGCTGCGTCTTGGCAGCGGCGCCGAGGTGATCAAGCGGGTCGACTTCCGCAACACCGGCCCTGAGCAGATCCCGGGTCTCATCGTGATGAGCGTGGATGACGGGGTGGGCGCCGGTGCGGATCTGGATCCGGCCATCGACGGCCTGGTGGTGATGATCAACGCCACCAATCAGCCCCAGAGCATCGGCGATTTCCGTGACGGCAAGGATCAGCCCATCGATCTGACCAGCATGGTCCTGAGCGGTGCCCACCGTGACTCCGATAGCATCGCCAGCGGTGCGGCCAATGACAGCGGTCAGCTGACCCTTGGCGCCTGGTCGGCGGCGGTGTTCGTCAAGCCGCAGAGCGGTGCCCAGGGCGCGGGGCTGCCGGTGAGCAAGAAGACGGATCTGAGCACCTTGCCTCCCTTCGGTGACACCGAGGTGTTCGTGCGCGGTTTCCTGAATCAGTGGGATCCGGTCAACAAGATGAACTTCAGTGGCAATTTCACCTATGAGTTCACCACCGAGGTGACGGCGGATCAGCTGGGGTCGACCCAGGTGAAGATCGCTGGCAACGAGTGGAGCGGCCCCGTCAATTACGGCAAGTGCAGCGATACCGACCAGCTTGCGACCGGCCAGGTCAATACGCTCTGTGCCAATGGCGGGGATCTGCCGTTCAACGTGGAGAAGGCTGGCACCTACAAGTTTGTCTTCACCGCCATGAACAAGGACAAGCCCACCCTGAGTGTCAGCTACACCGAACCGGCGCAGAGCTGCAAGGTGCTGGATACCGTCGCGGGCAATCCGCTCGGCTTCCCGCTCTATGTGCGCGGCAGTCTGAGCGACTGGAACGCCCAGCCGGCCTACCAGCTGAGCTACAAGGGGATGGAAGGCAACCTCGCTATCTATCAGGCCGCCTTCAACTACGCGGGCAGCTTTGACTTCAAGTTTGCCAACGACGATGGCAACTGGAGCAAGCAGTTCTTCGTGAAGGATGCCGGTGGCACCCTGATCGCACTGGAGCCCGAGCAGGTTTACCCGCTCCAACACGGCGATGGTGGCATGGGCAACAACAGCATCACGCTGGAACAGGGTCTGTGGAGCTTCCTGGTGAAGGTTGACCCGACCCAGACTTCCGGCGAGGTGGGCAGCGTCATCATCCAGGAGTGCAGCGCCAAGTAAGTCTTTCCCATCGAGCCCGGGGCTGGCTCGGCAGCCCCGGGTTGAATTCCGCCTCGCCAAGGGCGGGATAACACCGAGAGAGTAAGCAAAGCGCGACTGCCGACCGGCAGCCGCGCTTTTTCTTTGCTCGTGGGCGAGGCAATAAAAAAGCCGCCCCGTTGGAGCGGCTGTTGGTTGTACCGTTAACGGTCAGCCTAGCGTTTTCGCAGCAGGCGCAGGGCGTTGGCGGTGACCAGGGCGGTGGCGCCGGTGTCGGCCAGCACCGCAATCCACAGGCCGGTGATGCCGAGCAGGCTGGTGACCAGGAAGATGGCCTTGAGCCCCAGCGCCAGCGCGATGTTCTGGTGGATGTTGGCCAGTGCCGCGCGGGAGAGCCGGATCATGGCGGCGACCCCGCCGAGCTGGTTGTGGGTCAGCGCCGCATCGGCGGTTTCCAGCGCCACGTCGGTGCCGCCTCCCATGGCGATGCCGATGCTCGCCCGCTTCATGGCCGGGGCGTCGTTGATGCCGTCGCCGATCATCGCGACCTTTTGCGTCAGACCGAGCTTGGCGATCTCATCGACCTTGCCCTCCGGCAGCAGGCCGGCGCGCCAGCCCATGCCGAGCTCGGTGGCGATCGCCTCGGCGGCGCGGGGGTTGTCCCCGGTCAGCATGATGCTCTTGAGACCAAGCTGGTTGAGCTCTTGCAGCGCCGCAGCCGCCTCGGGGCGGATCTGGTCGCGAAGTGCCAGCAGGGCGGCCGGGGCGGCGTCAGGCTGACCGAGCACCACCACTGTCTTGCCTTGCTGCTCCAGGGTGGCGACCCGCGCCTGCATCGCCGCATCCAGGGTGGCGACCCGGCTCGGTGCCAGCAGCTGCCAGAGGACTCCGTCGATGCGACCCTCTACCCCCATGCCGGGCAGGGCGCGCAGCTCCTGGGCGGCGGCGAGGCTGAGGCCCCGTTCGCTGGCCGCCGTCACCACGGCGCGTGCCAGCGGGTGGTGGGAGCCCTGCTCGATGGCCGCCGCCAGCGCCAGCAGGTCGGCCTCAGGTTGACCATTGAGGCTTACTAGTTCGGTCAGCTGCGGCTTGCCCAGGGTCAGGGTGCCGGTCTTGTCAAAGGCCAGGGTATCAATGTGTGCCAGCCGCTCCAGCGCGGCGCCCCCCTTGATGAGGGCCCCCTGGCGGGTGGCTGCCGCCAGCGCTGAGGTGACCGCCGCCGGGGTGGAGATGACCAGGGCGCAGGGGCAACCGATGAGCAGCAGCGCCAGCCCGCGATAGACCCACTCGTCCCAGCTCAAGCCGAAGGCGAGCGGCGGTACCAGCACCACCAGCAGGGCGACCAGCATCATGGCCGGGGTATACCAGCGACTGAAGCGGTCGATGAAACGCTCGATGGGGGCGCGCTGGGTCTCGGCCTCCTCGATGAGATGCAGGATGCGGTCGATGGCGTTGTTGCCGGGTTCGGACACCACCTCGAGGCGCAGCACCCGATCCGCCGCCAGACTGCCGGCGGGGACCTTGTCACCCCGGCGGCGCTCCACCGGGATGGATTCGCCGGTCAGGGCGCTCTCGTCAAAGGCGCCGAGGGCGTCGAGCAGGCGGGCATCGGCGGCCAGGCGGGCGCCCGGGGCGATTTCGATGATGTCACCGGGACGCAGCTGGTCGGCAGCGACTTCTTCCCGTACCTCGCCCTCGGCAGGGGTACGGATGCGCAGCGCCTTGTCGGGCACCAGCGCCATCAGGGCGGTGACCCCGGCGCGGGCGCGGCCGGCAGCGTAGGCTTCCAGATGTTCCCCCAGCATGAACAGCAGCAGCACCATGGCCGCTTCGGCGGTTTCGCCGAGGAAGAGGGCGCCGATGGCGGCGACCGTCATCAGGGTCTCGATGGCGAAGGGGGAGCCGCTTCTGGTCAGTGCCCACGCCTTGCGGGCGACGGGCCACAGCCCCCAGAGGGTGGCCAGGGTAAAGAGCGGCTGACCAATCTGGCTCGGCAACAGGGCCGCCACCCCCATCAGGCCAGCCAGCGACAGCGGCTGCCAATACTTGGCGAGCAGGGTCTGCAGCGGGCCGCGCTCGCGGCCGGGCTGCTGCTTGCCGCTGCGCTCGCCCTTGAGCTGGAAGCCGGCGGCCAGCACGGCGGCGGTAACGGGGTCGGGGGAGAGGCCGGGGGCCAGATCCACCACCAGCTTCTCGGTGGCAAACAGCACCCGAGCCTGCTGTACGCCCTCCAGCCGGCTGACGGCGGTTTCTATCTTGCGGGCACAGCTGGGACAATCCATGCCCAGCACCTGCCAGCTATGGCGGCGGCTGTTCTGCTCGGGGGTCGTCAGCGGCGGCTCGGTCGCGGCGGCCGTATGGGCGTGCTCGTGCCCCTGTTCATGATGATGATCGTGGTCGTGGTCGTGGTCGTGGGCTGTGTCGGTGGCGCAAGCGCCTCTGGGGGGCTCTTCATCACCCGGGCCGTCTGCGCCACTTTGCCCCTGATGATCGTGGCGGGTCGGGTTGGCGACGCCACTGGCCTGTGCCGCGTTGTCGCAGCAGTGGCTGGTGTGGCTGTGCCCGGCCTGTGGGGTGGCGGCCTTGCTGACGGCCTTGATGGGGGCGGCGGCGTGTTGATGGCTGCAGCAGGATTTGCTCATGATGCGTTCCTCTTGAGGGATCCCGCCCCTGCGGGATCCTGGATGACTGAGCCGAGTGTAAACCTTGGTGTAAAGTCCAAGGTCAAGCCCTCTTCTCCTCTTTGTCCGGGGCCATGACAGTGGCCGCTGATCTGCCCCTGGAGCAGGGGGATGCAAAGGGATGCCAAATCCCTTTCATTAGCGGGTGTTTGTCATCCCGTGGCGGGCCTATACTGGGGACCCTGGATCCCACATCAATCATCAAGGACCTAACATGAGCAATACCGTCACCCTGCAAGGCAACCCCGTCTCCGTCTCCGGCCACTTCCCCGTAGTCGGTGAGCAGGCCAAGCCCTTCTCCCTGGTTGCTGGCGATCTGTCCGATGCGACCCTGGCGACCTTCGCCGGCAAGCGCAAGATCCTGAACATCTTCCCGAGCGTCGACACCCCGACCTGCGCCACTTCCGTGCGCAAGTTCAACGAGCAGGCAAGCGCCCTGAACAACACCGTCGTGCTGTGCATCTCTGCCGATCTGCCGTTCGCCCAGGCCCGTTTCTGCGGCGCCGAGGGTCTGGACAAGGTGGTGAACCTCTCCACCCTGCGCGGTGTCTCCTTCCTGCAGGACTACGGCGTGGCCTTCTCCTCCGGCCCGCTGGTGGGTCTGGCTGCCCGTGCCATCGTGGTATTGGATGAGCACGACAAGGTGCTGCACAGCGAGCTGGTGGCCGAAGTCGCCGACGAGCCGAACTACGCCGCCGCCCTGGCCGTTCTGTAAGTCGCGCCACAGGCTGATTGCCTGACGGCCTGCCCCGTTCACACGGGGCAGGCCGTTTTTATTGCGCTCCCGAACCTTTTACTTATGGGGTGGGTCTGGCTAGACTTCGCCTCCACATCCTCGTTCAGCCTGTATCTGCGATCCCCATGACGTTTGACGAACTCGCCCTTGACCCCGCCCTGTTGCTCCTGCTGCCCGCAGCGCTGGAAAAACCGACCCCCATTCAGCAGCTAGCCATTCCTGCTGCCTTGTCAGGACGGGATCTGCTTGCCCTGGCCAGGACCGGCAGTGGCAAGACTCTGGCATTCGGCCTGCCGCTGCTGCAGAGGCTGGACGCAGCCAGTGACCGGGTACAGGGATTGGTACTGGTCCCCACCCGGGAGCTGGCAAGCCAGGTGAGCGCCGCCCTGCAGGAGATTGCCGACGGGTTGGGGGTGCGCCTTCTGACCCTGTGTGGCGGGGTGGCCCAGGTGTGGCAGGAGCGGGAACTGGCTCTCGGCCCCCAACTGCTGGTGGCGACCCCCGGACGGTTGCGGGACTTGCTGGCCCAGCAGACGCTGGGGCTGGGTGCCCTGCGCATGCTGGTGCTGGATGAAGCAGATCGCCTGCTGGAGATGGGGTTCTGGCCCGATATCCAGTGGCTGATGAAGGCGATGCCGGAGGCGCGGCAGCAGATGCTCTTCTCCGCCACCTTGCCGGTCGAGCTGGAGAGCCTGGCCTCGGGCCTGCTGCAGGATCCGGTGCGCATCGAGGCCGAGCCGCTCAACAGCCTGGTGAACGACATCGAGGAGCGGCTCTATCTGGTCAACAGGAGCAGCAAGGTGCCTGCGCTGATCGCCCTGCTGGAGGCCGGAGAGTGGCCCCAGGTGCTGGTCTTCATCAGTGCCAGGGACGACGCGGACGGGGTGGCCAAGAAACTCGCCAGGGCTGGCATGACGGTGGCAGCCCTGCACGGAAACAAGGATCAGGCCACGCGGGAGCAGGCGCTGGCGGATTTCAAGGAGGGCAGGGTGCGGGTGCTGGTGGCCACGGATCTGATGGCGCGCGGCATCCACGTGGAGGCATTGCCGGTGGTGATCAATCTGGATCTGCCGGAGCATGCGCCCGTCTACGTGCATCGTATCGGTCGTACCGCCCGTGCCGGGCAGAGCGGTCTGGCCATCTCCCTTACCTGCCACGGTGATGGGGAGGCGCTCGAAGGGATCCGGGCCCTGACCGGTCGGCCCCTGCCCCTGGCGGCGCTGGCAGGTTTCCCGGTGACCGACAAACCCGCCAGCGGGGAGAGCAAACGGGCGCCAAGAGACAAGCAGGCGAACCGTCGCACCCAGGGCAAGCGCAGCATCAAGCAGTTCAAGGGCAAATCCTGAGACGGACTTCTTGCCCCCGGCGGGAGCCTGTCGTCGTGAAGGAGAGGAGAGATCGGCAGCGCGCCCGGGGGCGCGCCAAACTACACGGCAAGGGGTCAGTCGTGGAACTGGTTGATCAGGCGGGAGAGGTTCTGCAGCCGCTCCACCAGCAGGGTGATGCCATCGAGGGCCTGACGGCTGTTGTCCGCGGTGTGGCTCGCCAGTTGGTGGATCTGGTGGATCCCCTGATCCAGGGTGCTGGTGACATCCGCTTGCTGGCTCACCGCCTGGGCTATCTCGTCGCTGGTGTGGGTCACCCGGGCCAGCATCCGGTTGATCTGGTCGAGCACCTCGGCGGTGGCCCCCATGTGCTGCTGGCAGAGCACTGATGTCTGGGCCCCCTGCTCCATGCCATCGGACAGTTGCCGGGTACTCTGTTGCAGCGCCCCTATCATGTCGCTTATCTCGCCGGTGGAGCTGCGGGTCTTCTGGGCCAGGGCCCGTATCTCGTCGGCCACCACCGCAAAGCCGCGCCCTTGTTCACCGGCCCGTGCCGCCTCGATGGCCGCATTGAGGGAGAGCAGGTTGGTCTGATCCGCAATCTGCCCGATCACCTCCAGAATGCCGTTGATCTTCTGGCTGTCCTGGGTCAGGCGCGCCAGCACGCCCTGGCTGGCGTCCAGCTCCTGATGAAGCCTGTCGACCGAATCCCGGGTGGTGGCCAGCGCCTGCTGGCCACTGGCGGATACCTGCTGGACCTCGCCCACCAGCGCATTGGCCTGGTGGGCATTGTCAGCCACATCGCGGATGGACTGGCTCATCTGGGTGATGGCCGCCGCCAGTTGCTCGCTCTGGGCCCGCTGCTGTTGCAGGTGAGTGTCTATGGTCTGGATATGCCCCCTGTCATCCTCCGCCGCCTGCAGGATCTGCTGGTTGGTGTCCGCGCTGCGACCCACCACGGCGCGCAGCTCCGCCTTCTTCATGCGCAGCAGCAGTTCAAGGGCGGCCAGGCTGTCCTGACGCCTGGCATAGAGTACTTGGCAAAGGGCGCTGCCCTGCTCCTCGCCCGCCATGGCCAGCAGCCTGGCCAGCCGCCGTTGCAGATGCCAGCCATGTCCCATCTGGGCCAGCAAGCAGAGCAGGGTGATGACTCCCCACCCCGGCTGGCCGGTGACCAGACCGGCCCCCATGCCGAGCAGGGCGGTGCCAGAGAGCAGCAGACACAGCTGCCCGGGCTCCAGGGTCAGCCGGGTCAGCCAGGGCAGTGCCTTGCCGTCACGGATCCGGGCATAGAGCTGCTCTGCCCAGGCGATGTCGTGATCCTGGGGACGGGTGCGGACAGACTGGTATTCGATGATCTGCTGCTGATCGTTGAGGATCGGCGTGACGTAGGCGTTGACCCAGTAGAACTGACCACTCTTGGCGCGGTTCTTTACCAGCCCCATCCAGCTCTTGCCTTGTTGCAGGCGGCGCCACATGTCGGCGAACGCGGCCTTGGGCATGTCGGGGTGGCGGACCAGATTGTGGGGCTCCCCTTCCATTTCGGTCGCGCTGTAGCCCGCCACATCGCAAAAGTGCTGGTTGGCATAGGTGATGTGACTGGCGGGATCCGTGGTTGAGATCAGTGAGATGTGATCGGGGAAACGGATCTCCCCTTCGTGCCGGGTTGTGGTCATGTGCGCATCCTGAATGAGCCAAGTAACTGATAAAGTTATTTTTTATTTTTGTGATTGTTACGGCGTCATTGTAGATGCGGACTGTTACACCACCTTGGCTTGGGTCAATAAATCAACACGGGAAAGGCTGAAAAAAGTCGTAGATGGCGGGCTCAGCCGCGGGGAGTGAAGTCGTGGATCTCCCCCGTCCTTGGTTTGAAGCGGGGGTCATTGTCTTCTGCGCTGGCGACCCAGGCCATGGCCTGGCAGAAACTCTCCTGCTTGGCGAAGGCATCCCGGGCCTGATCGATGGCTCGTTCGGCATTGCGCCGATCCATCTTGCTGGCCTTGCGGTCGCTGAACTGCTTCTGCTGGCTCAACATCCATTCCAGGAAGGCCTGGCGGCATTCGGTTTCATCGGCGGCCTTGGCGGGAAGGGCAACAAACAGGGCAATCAGGAGCAGAGCACGCATGGCAGGATCGGATCACGGGGTTGATGAATGAAAAGAGGCGGCATTTTATGCCGGGAACTTGAACAGGAACAGTGCCAGGAGGGGTCAGATGTCCCGACCCCTCCCCGGACTCAGTGTTTGACGAGGTAGAGCTGACGGCTGTAGGCCACGTCTTCCGGGTTGTTGATGGGATACCCCTTGAGCCAGGGCTTGATGAGCCGGGCATTGGTGTACTGGTAGATGGGGGCGATGGGGGCCTCCTTCTGCAAGATGGCCTCGGCCTCATCGAACAGGCGGGCCCGTTCTGCGGGATCCTGACTGTTGGCCGCCTGCGCCAGCAGCTTGTCGTAAGCCGGGTTGGCGAACCGGGCCATGTTGCCGCTGTGGCCCGATCCCCAGAGCCCGAGGAAGGCGGAGGAGTCGTTGTAATCGGCGACCCAGGAGGAGCGGATCACCTCGAACTGGCCGCTTTGACGGCTGTCGAGATAGGTTTTCCACTCCTGGTTGGCGAGCTCGACCCGGGCCCCTAGCTTCTGTTTCCACAGGTTGGCGATGGCCAGCGCCATCTTCTTGTGAATTTCCGCCGTGTTGTAGAGCAGGGTCAGCTTGAGGGGATTGCTTGGGCCGTAGCCCGCTTCTTTCAGCAGGGCTCTGGCACGCTCGTCCAGCGCCTGCTGACTGCTGGTGGAGAGCAGATTGGGCTTGGGGTCGAAGTCGGCGGTCACGTCCGGGGTGAAGTGGTAGGCCGGTTTCTCCCCGGTGCCCAGCACCTTGTCGGCAATCAGGCCCCTGTCGATGGTGTAGGAGAGCGCCTGGCGCACCCGCACATCATTGAGGGGCGGGCGCTGGGTGTTGAAGGCGTAGTAGTAGGTGCCGAGCTGTTCCGGGGTATAGACCTCCCCCGGGATCTGGGCCATCAGGCTCTGGTACTGCTCCTTGGGGAAGGATTCGGTGATGTGCAGATCCCCGGCCAGATAGCGGTGGGTGGCCGCGCTCTCCTGGTTGATGGACACGAAGGTGACGCGGGTCAGCACCGTGTGGGCGCGATCCCAGTAGTAGGGATTGGGCGTCAGCTCCAGTTTCTCGTTCACCACCCGGTGACTCAGCACGAAGGCGCCGTTGCCCACCAGCTTGCCGGGCTGGGTCCACTGGTTGCCATATTGTTCCATGCTGGCCCGGTGCAGGGGCGACAGGCTGGGATGGGTCAGCAGGCTCAGGAAATAGGGCACCGGCTGGGAGAGGGTCACCTTCAGGGTATGGTCATCGACGGCCTCCACCCCGAGCGCATCGGGGGCCAGCTTGCCTGCCACTATGTCGTCCACCTTGTCGAAGCGGGCGAGCTGGGCGAACCAGGCGAAAGTGGCGGCTTCCCTGGGGTCAACCAGCTTGCGCCAGCCATAGACGAAGTCGGCGGCGCGCACGGGGTCGCCGTTGGACCAGCGGGCATCCGGCCTCAGGTGGAAGGTGAATGTCTGGTTCCCCTCGTTGTCCCAGCGGGATGCCACCCCGGGCAGCACCTTGCCGTCCGGCCCCTGGGTCAGCAGCCCCTCGTAAAGGTCTCTGAGGACCTGCAGCTCCGGCAGTCCCACCAGCTTGAGAGGGCTCAGGCTCGCCGGTTCATCCTTGAGATGACGGACGACGGCCTGTTCGGCGGCGAGTGGGGTGCCGGGCGGCACATCGGCAGCCTGGACGCAGGCACAGCCCAGCAGGGGGCTCCATCCTTTCATGGTGAATCCTTCAAAATGTGTGAAGCGGGGAGAAAACTCGGCGAGAATGCATCGCCGGCAGATGGGAAATCATGATATCCCCTTTGCTGGTCAGACCGCCAGCATGAGTCCCATTGATATCCGATGCGGCTGTCAACGAAGGGGCGCCGTGAGCGCCAGGAAAAGGAGAGAATGATGAGAGCATGGATCTTGTTGGTCTGCGTGCTGAGCCAGGGCGCTTGGGCGTTGGCCCCGTGCGAGAAGAGCAGCCCGGTGGGAAGCTGGTGCGAGGTGAATATAGAGGCGCTGCACCCCACCCAGGGCGGCGTGGGGCAGTTGCAGGTGGATACCACTGCCCGGGAGCTGGCGGACAAGAGCGAGAAGCAGCTCGACAAGCTGATGAAAAAGAAAGAGATCCCTATCGTCATCGCGCCGGATGGGGGTTACTGGCTGGTGGACAGGCACCACCTGACCAAGGCGCTGTGGCAGCAGGGGGTGAAGCAGGTCAGGGTCAAGGTGATTGCACGGTTGCAGGACAGGGCCAATTTCTGGAGCCAGATGCAGAACAACCACTGGGCCTGGCTCAAGGATGAACGGGGTCAACCCCTGACTCCCGAGCAGTTGCCCGGCCATATCGGTGAGTTGCCGGATTATCCCTACCGCACCCTGGCGGGGCTGTTGCAGGATGCGGGCTACTTCAGCAAGAAGGATCAGGTCTACTTCGTCGAGTTTGCCTGGGCCAGCTGGCTCGGCCAGCAGATGGCCTGGCAGCCGATCGATGAGGTCAACCTCGCGGATCGCCTCGCCGAAGCCAAACGGCTGGCGTGCAGCAGCAAGGCGTCGGATCTGCCTGGTTACCCCGGCAAGCAGTGTCGCGTCAATCAGCCCAGAACGGCGGGTTGAGGGATCCTGCACAAAGGGTCTGGTTGATATTTGTTCTCGATTGGCCATGATACAAACTCCACTCGTGTCGGCAAAGGAGAGGAACATGGAACATCAGAACTGGCAACGTTACATGCTGGAGGCGGAGAACGCCCTTGGCATGGGGGCTCTGGGCACGGCGATCTGCCTCTATCAGCAGGCCCTGGGGGAAGTGTATGAGCTGGCCTCCGGGGATCTGGACGAACTGGCCAGCATGCGGGTCGCCACCTGTCACCGCATGGCCGATTTCTGGCGTGCCATGGAAGAGCCCGCCTATGAACTGCGCTACCTCAAGCTCGCCTCCGAGCTGGTCACCGCCCTGGTGCCCCAGTGCCCCAACCGGGCGTGCGAATCCCTCATCAGTGAGCTGGGCTGCTGCCGCGCCGCCCTGCTCTCCTTCTTGAAGCGCCACCCCAATCCGGAGATTGCCCGGCTTATCCAGGTGCAGGACAGGGTGCAGGGCTGCGAGTTGATAGGCCGGTTCCGTCTCAACTGAGTTCAGCGCCGTTTTTGCAGCTTGCTGGCGATGCGGCTTTGCGCCTCTTCCCCTTGCAGGGCCTGGGCGAAGGCGCGCGCTTCCAGGTCGATGACGAAATGCACCGCCTGTTTGAGCTCCTGCTTGAGCAGCGCCTTGCTCTTCTGGAGCGCCATCGGCGGCTTGGCCGCCAGTTTCAGTCCCTGCTCCCGAGCGAAGGGGAGCAGGTCCGCCGGGGCCAGCACCCGGTTGGCGAGCCCGAGACGCAGCGCCTCTTCTCCATCGATGGCCTCTGCCAGCAGCAACAGTTCCGCCGCCTTGAGGTGACCGACGGCGCGTGGCAGCAGCAGGCTGGCGGCAAACTCCGGCACCAGTCCCAGCTCGACGAAAGGCAGCTGCAGCCGGGCGTTGTCACCCAGATAGACCAGGTCGCAGTGCAGCAGCAGTGTGGTGCCGATGCCGACTGCCGGGCCGCCCACGGCGGCGATCACCGGTTTGGGGAAGTCGGCCAGGGTGTGCAGAAATTGCAGGATGGGGTCGTCCGGCTCAAGGGCGTGCTTGCCAACAAAGTCGGCCAGATCGTTGCCGGCGGTGAAGCACTCCGCCTGGCCTTGCAACAGCAGCACATGGACCTCTTCGTCCCGGGCGGCCTGGCGCAGTGCGTCGGTCAGCGCCAGATACGTCTCCGTGTTGAGGGCATTGCGCTTTTCCGGTCGATTGAAGGTCAGGGTGAGCAAGCCGTCCTGCTGTTCGGCCAGAATTGTGAGGGCCATGTCTGAATCCTTGTTGTCGGGGGCTGTCAAAAGCTTGCCACAGGGGTAAGCTTTGTCTCGTTTAACAACATCATAAAAGGATTTCAACCATGTTTAAACGTGCGTTTTATTCCACCATGGCACTGCTTCTGGCCGCCCCGGCCCTGGCCAAGGTCGACGCAGTCGATGGTTATGTGCGCCTGCTGCCCCCTGGCTCGCCGAACACGGCGGCGTTCATGGTGCTCAGGAACGATGGGGACAAACCGGTGAAACTGGTGGCGGGAGCGTCCCCTGAGGCGGGCCGTGTCGAGCTGCACACCCATTTGCACGAGAACGGCGTCATGAAGATGCGCCAGGTGGAGAGCATCGAGATCCCGGCCAAGGGGGAGGCCGTGCTCAAGCCCGGCAGCCTGCACATCATGTTGTTCGACATCCATACCCTGGCCCAGGGCACGCCCTTCCCGCTGACCCTGACCCTGGACGATGGTCAGACGCTGTCACTGAGCCTGCCCGTGAAGCCGGTCGAACCCATGAAAGGGATGAAGCACTGACATTTATGGACGCTTGTTCAGCTTTTTACTCTAGGTATTCCTTGCCCAGCGGGTAAAATGATGGCCTTTCCAGTCCAAAATGGAGCGAAGTGATGAAGAAGACCCTGATTGCCGGCACTGTGATGGCTCTGCTCAGCCATGGGGCCATGGCCGCCAATGACTGGCGTTTTGCGGCTGGTGCCGATCTGTGGAATGCCCAGGGAAGTGGCCAGGTCAGCAGCGTGGGTGCCGATGGCAGCTACGACGAGAACTACAACTGGAGCGGCTACCTGCAACTGGAGCACGGCATCCTGCTGCTGCCCAACGCCAAGTTCGAAATGTCCGACTTCAGCAGCAGCGGCGGCAGCTTCAACAACGATCTGCTGGCTTACGACCTGAGCCTCTACTATCGCCTGTTCAACAACGACCTGTTCCAGATCGACCTGGGTCTGACCGGTCGTCGCTACGACGGTGATTTCAACACCCAGCACTACTCCTATGACAAGGATGTGCTGATGGCCTACACCGGCGCCGAAGTGCGCATCCCGGGGACCGGCTTTGCCGCCTTCGGCGATGCCCGCGTGCAGGATGCCGACAACTACGACTACCGTCTGGGCGGCTCCTACAAGTTCTCTTCCGTGCCGCTCAAGATCCGCGCCGGCTGGCGTGAGGCCGAGATGGACTTCGATCGCGTCGATCAGACCATCGACGGCTGGTTCATCGGTGGTGAATTCACCTTCTGATCTCCCTGAGGAGCACACATGGGCCACATCATAGTGACTGGCGCGGGGTCCGGACTGGGCCGCGCCCTGACCATAGGGCTGGTTGAACGCGGCCATCAGGTTTCCATGATGGGTCGCCGTTACCAGAAACTGCAGGAGCAGGAAGAGCTGCTCGGCAAGGCGGTGATCGGCATTGCCGCCGATCTCGCACACCACGAAGAGGTGGATGTCGCCTTTGCCGCTGCGGTGGAGTGGGGCGGCCTGCCCGACATGGTGATCCACTGTGCCGGTGTCGGCGAGTTCGGCCCGGTGGGTGTCTACACCGCCGAGCAGATCCGCCGGGTGGTGGAGAGCAATCTCATCTCTACCATACTGGTGGCCCAGCAGACGGTGCGCCTCATCGGCGACAAGGGCGGGGTGCTGGCGAATGTGCTCTCCTCCGCTGCCCAGACCGGCAAGGCCAACGAGAGCCTCTATTGCGCCTCCAAATGGGGCATGCGCGGCTTTCTCGAATCCTTGCGGGCCGAGCTGAAGAGTGCTCCCCTGCGACTGGTGAACCTCTATCCGAGCGGGATCCGCAGCGAGTTCTGGGAGAATTCGGATCACGTGGATTCGAGTGGTTTCATGACGCCGGAGGACGCGGCAGCCTACATGCTGGATGCGCTGGCCGCGAGAAGCAGCTGCCATGTGACCGATCTCTTTATCGGTCGCAATGCCTGAAGCGCCGTGAACCGGCCCCGTCGCCAGATGACAAGGAAAAAAAAGCGCGCCATTTGGCGCAATGCTGATCAGTTAAGGATCCATTGACCGATCCTTCTGCTGTAGGACAATCCGGAACCAATCACTGGTTCCGGATTTTTTATGTCTATTGCAAACGATCTGAACGATGTTGTTGAGGCATCTGGCGACATGCTGGCTCGGCTGGCCATTTT